>JACORX010000432.1 GCA_016179165.1 Candidatus Rokuibacteriota bacterium
ACTCCGAGCGAGGCAGCGATGTCGTTGCACTGTTGGGCGAGGACGGGCGCGATGGGGATGCCTGTGACGCGGCGGTGGCGCTCCGTCTCGGCTTCGGGTTGGCCGGCCGTGTACACGCGCTCGTGCCCGTCGGCCGTGGGCATGTCTTGAAGCGCCCCGAGCATGTCGTCCATGTCCGCGGTGAACTCCTCGAGGGGGCGGAAGCGCTTGATGTCGATGGCCGCGAAGCAGTGACCCGTGTTGCTCAGCTTCTGCGCGCGCAGTCCCTTCCGGTCGAGGATGTCGCCGTAGACGGCGCCGCCGAGGACGCCCGAGAGAATGTCCACGAGAACGCCCAGGCCGTAGCCCTTGTGGCTGCCCAGCTCCCGGCTGCCCCCGAGCGGGGAGAGCAGGCGAGAGGCCAGGACTCTGCGAGGATCCGTGGTGGGTTGGGCCTGCTCATCGAGCCCCCATCCCTCGGGGATAGGCTTGTTCCAGCGCAGCGCGATATTCAGCTTGCCCACCGCAACGGTCGTCGTCGCCATGTCGAGCACGTACGGCTCGCGGGCGGCGGCCGGGGCGGCGACGCTGATCGGGTTGGTGCCCATCATGGGCTTGCGTCCGAACGTGGGGGCCATGGCCACGAAGGGCGAGTTGGTGAAGGCGAGCCCGATCATCCCGCGTGTGAGCGCCATCATCGAGTAGTTGGCGCAGGCGCCGAAGTGGTTCGAGTTCCGCACGACGACGATGCCCATGCCGTAGGTCGCCGCCTTGGCGATGGCCAGCTCCATGGCCATGACGCTCGCCGGGTGGCCGAGTCCCTTCTGGCCGTCCACGAGCCCTGTCGCGAGATCGTCCCGGGCGACGGTCGGCTCGGCCCACGGGTGGATGAATCCCAGGCGCGTCCACTCCAGGTATTTCGGCAGCATGCCGATCCCGTGCGAGTCCACGCCGCGGAGGTCCGTGCGCACCATCAGGTCGGCGGTCAGGCGCGCGTTCTCGGTCGACATCTTGACGCTCTCAAGCACCGACACGATGAACTCGGTCAGGCGCTCGTGGGGAACGACGACGGGCTCTTCGGCCATCTCGGGGTCCTTTCTAGGTGGGGAGACCTGTGATCTTGATGCCGGAGTTCTTGAGCTTGTAGCGGCGATTGATCGTGGCGAGCACGGCCGTGATGCCTTCGAGCGGGCCCGCATTGGTGAGCGCGCCCACGTCGACGGGGCGGAGACCCATGCCGCTGCCGAGCTCGGCCACGGCTTTCTTCGCGTCCGCGTCCGCTCCGCAGAGCAGGAGGTCGCAGTCGATGTCGTGGCCCGCCACGGAGAGCTCGTGGGCCGCGATGTGGTGGAAGGCGGCGACAACTCTGGCCTCGGGGCCGAGCAGCGCCTGCGCTTCCTCCGCGGACGAGCCCTGGGCGGGCGGGGTGAAGAGGCGCCCGCCGCCGAAGGAGAGCGGCACCACGGTGCTGATCACGACCTTGCCGCGGCAGGCGTCCTTGAGCTCTCCGAGCGTGGCGGCGAGGCCCGCCGCCGGCAGCGCCAGGACGACGACATCGGCCGCGGCCGCGGCCTCGCGATTGGACATGCCGCCGACGGCCCGGCCCGCTTGACCTGCGATCTCCGCGGCCTTGGCGCGGGCGCGCTCGGTGTCGCGCGAGCCGATGATGATGTCGTGGCCCGCCTCAGCCCAGCGGATCGCGAGTCCCGCCCCTTCTTTGCCCGTGCCTCCGAGGATGCCTATGCGCATGCGGTCCTTTCTATTTGAAGCGATCGTGGGTCTATCGGAAGAGGTCGCGGGCGGGGTCGCGCACGAGCGGGCGGCTTCCGCTCTCCCCGCGGGGCCAATTGAGTCCGCGGATGATCACGACGGGGATGCGGTCGAGCTTGCCCATGATGGGCTCGGCCGCGGAGGCGAGCTCATCGGCCAGGGCCAGGATGGTCGCCTGCAGCACGTGGCCGGCCGGATCCTTCTCGCCCAGGTAGCTCTTGAGCGGCTCGAGCCCCGCCACGCCGATGGCGACGTTGGTCAGCCCCTCGCGCCACGGTCTGCCGAAGGTGTCGGCGATGATGATGCCCAGGTCGTGGCCCGTCAGGGCCCGTAGCCCATCCCGCAGCCCGCGCGCGGAGCGGTCTGAGTCCTCGGGCAAGAGGCAGGCAGTATCGGCGTCGACGTTGGACTGGTCCACGCCCGCGTTGGCGCAGATCCAGCCCTGGTGCGTCTCGACGATCAGCACGCCCTTGTCGCGCCGCACGACGCGGCGGCTCTCGCGGAGTATGACCTCGATCAGCCGCGCGTCGCGGCCCAGCTCTTCTGCCATGGCGACGGTCTCCGGCGACGGCGTGATCTCCGCGAGCTTTACTATGCGGCCCTCGGCCTTGGAGACGATCTTCTGGCTGATCACGAGGAGGTCGGCGGCCGCGAGCGGTGTCCCTTGCGCGGCAGCGGCGCGTGCGATGAGGATCGAGAGGGCCTCGCCCGCGCCGATCTCGGGCAGACCCTCGACGCCGATCACCTCGTAGCGCGGCGGCACGCTCACGCCTCCGGGCCGCGGCGCGCCAGGCGGGCCGGGACGTCGAGCGATGCGAGCAATCCGGCGCTCCGCGTGGAGGTGCCGCGCTCGAGGAGCAGTACCAGGTCTTCCGGGGCGTCGATGTCGAGGCCGAGGCCGGGGAGCCTTCGCACCAGCGGCCGGAGGCCCGCGGCCCGCGCCGCGCCCAGGTGGTTGTCGAAGGAGGGCTCGCCGAATTTGAGCGCCATGGCATCCGGCGGCTCGAGGAGGGCCGCATTCGTCCCGAAGCCGGACAGCGAGGGCACGAAGACCGCACCCGGCGCCTCCAGGGGCGTATCGGCCAATGCGGCCAGCTCGCCCGGGGTGACGCACGGCACGTCGCCCGGGATGGTCAGGAAGCGCCGCGCCCCGCGGGCGAGGGCCGTTCGCTGGGCGTGGGCGACGGCTTCCGTGTGGCCCCGGTTGGTTTCCTCGCCGAGTGTGTCCGCCCCGTGGCGTCTCGCCAGCGCCTCGACAGCCGGGTCACGCGTGACGACCAGCACCAGGCCGATCTGCGCGCGGGCCAGCGCGTCGAGGACGTCCTCGATCATGGCGCGCGCCAGATCGCCGCGCTCGGATGGCGAGAGAAACGGGATGAGCCGCTGCTTGGCGTTGACGAGGTCCTTGACGGGGACCGCGACGACGGCGCTCACGCGAGCGCCTCGAGCGCCCGGCGGGCCAGGGCGATTTCCCCCTCCCGGCCGCGCATGACGGTCTCCGTCACGATGGTGCGTAGCCCGGCGGCTTCGATGCGCGGCGTGAGCGCTGCGTCCTGGTTGTCCACGAGCAGGATGTCGAGCCACGGCGCATAGGCGGACGCGACGCCGAGCGCCGACACCTCGAACCCGCACGCGGCCATGAGACGTCCGGCGGGCCCGGAGACGGCCTGCCCTCCGACGATCGGGCTGACCGCGAGAACGACCGCGTCCGTCGCCTCCAGCGCGCGCGCGATCCCGGGGACTGAGAGGATGGGACCGATGGAGGTGATGGGATTGGACGGACAGACGATGACAGCGTGGGCCGAGGCTATGGCCTCGACGACTCCGGGGGCCGGGAGCGCTGCGTTCGCGCCCACATAGTCCACTTCCACCACCTCGACCTGGGTCTTCTCGCGCACGAAATACTCCTGGAAGCCGAGCCACCCGTCCGGCCCGCGGACGCACGTCCTCACGGACTGGTCCGACATGGGCAGGACCGCGTGGCTCACGTCGAGGTCCTGCGCGATCTTCGCCGTGACCTCGGTCAGCGTCTGCCCCTCGCGCAGCAGCCGCGTGCGGTGCAGGTGGGTGGCGAGATCACGGTCGCCCAGATTGAACCAGGTCGGTTCGCCGAAGCGGACCATCTCTCCGAACGTCCTGAAGGTCTCGCCGCGGAGCCCCCAGCCCCGGTCCTCGTCGATCCAGCCGCCCAGCGTGTAGCAGACGGTGTCGAGGTCGGGGGAGACGTGGAGCCCCCAGATCAGCGCATCGTCACCCGTGTTGCCCACGATGGTGAGCGTCCGCTGTGGGACCAGCGCGTCCAGACCCCGCAGGAGCTTGGCGGCGCCGGTCCCACCCGCGAGGGTGACGATGCGCATGGGGCCGTCGGTCAGGGAAGAGCGGGGGAAGCGCGGCGGTCGCGACCGCGGCCCGCTGCGCTCCAGAGGGCGCTGCCGCCGCGCCAGCCGAAGAGCCCGATGCCGGGACGGCCGCGGAGGGCTTCCGGCAGCTCAGCCTCCGGCACAGGAATGAAGCCGAGGCGCACCCACACGCGGTCGAGGCCTTGGGGGCGCGCAAAGAGCGTCTCGACTTTCTCCGCCTCCACCGTGGCGAGTGCCAGGGCGACCAGGCCGGCTGCCGCATCCAGCGCCGCTTCGGGCTCCGCGCCTGGCGGAGCCGCGATGGCCGGCCCGTGGAGCATGGCGGCCGCTCCGGCGCGCTCGAGCAGCGCGGCCCCGACGAGCGTCTCACCCTCCCACGCGCCCCAGCCCGTCGCGACCTCGGCGGCCGCCGGCGCCCAGGCCCCGACGAAGCCGAATAGCTCTCGCCCTTCGCGCCCAGGGTCCGCGAGGGGCCGGAAGGCGAGGGCGTCCCAACCCTTACCTCTTGCCAAGCACCGCGTCCTTGATGCTCTTGGCCAACCGGAACTTCACGACGCGCTTGGCCGGGATCTTGATCGGCTCGCCGGTCTGCGGGTTGCGGCCCATCCGCGCCTTGCGGTTGCCCAGCACCAGCCGCCCGAAGTGGGGCAGCACGAAGACGTTCTTGGCTTCCTTGATCGCGAGCCCTTCGAGGTGCTCGAAGAGATCGACCACCTGCTTCTTTGCCAGGCCGGTCTTCTGGGCGAGGTGAGCGATGGTGGCGGACTTGCTCATGGGTTTTGCCATTCGGCGATCCTCCGTCTCAGGGTTGAAGGTGAACGATACGGCCACTGCGGATGACCGCCGTCGTCTCGGACAAGGCTGGATTGTAACCCAGCCGCCCGCGCTCGTAAACAGCCGCGGTGCTCAGCTCTAGGAGCGGCTCGGGGTCTCAGTCTTTTCCGGGTGCAAGAAGCGGAACTCGTTCGACGTGGACAGCGCGCGATAGGAGCCGAAGCGCTCCGCGGCGTCGGTGACGTGGTCGAGCGGGGAGTCCTCCTCGTCCGCGGGGGTCGCATAGACCTTGAGCAGGTCGTACAGCGTGCCGCGACGAGCGGGCACGCGCCCGGCCTCGCGGATCAGGCGGCGCAGCTCGGCCGGCGGGACGAGCTGTCCGTAGCCGGCGCCCGCCGACGTGGAGATGGACTCGTTCATGAGGGTGCCGCCGACGTCGTTGGCGCCCGCCGCGAGGAGGTACTGCGCCATCTTCGGTCCCTCCTTCACCCAGGAAGACTGGATGTTGCGGAAGGTGGGGCCGAGGATCAGGCGCGCGAGGGCGTGAAGCTTGATCACCTCGACGCCCGTGGCGCCCTGGCGCACCCCCGGCACGAGCCCCCGGAGGTACATGGGCGCCTCGTGGTGGATGAGCGACAGCGGGACGAATTCCGTGAAGCCGCCCGTCTGCCGCTGGATGCTCCGGAGGAGGTCCATGTGCCGGATCCAGTGCGCGGGGGTCTCGACGTGGCCGTACATGATGGTCGAGGTGGTCCGGATGCCGAGGGCGTGGGCCGAGGTGATCACCTCGATCCACTGGTCCACGGTGATGCGGCCGCGGCCGATGCGGTCACGGATCTCCTGGTCGAGGATCTCCGCCGACGTGCCGGGCAGCGTCCCGAGCCCGGCGTCTCGCAGCGCCTTCAGGTAGTCGGGGATCGACAGCCCCGAGCGAGTCGACCCGTACAGGATCTCCTCCGGGGAGAAGGCATGGAGGTGCATCTCGGGCACGGCCGCCTTGATCGCGCGGCAGAGGTCCACATAGTAGGAGCCGTCGAGCTTGGGCGGCAGCCCCGCCTGGATGCAGACCTCGCTGGCGCCCATCTCCCACGCCTCGACGGCGCGCCGCACCACTTCGTCCATCGGGAGAAAGTACCCCTCCTCTTCGCGGTGGTCGCGGCTAAAGGCGCAGAACGTGCAGTGCTTGATGCAGACGTTGGTGAAGTTGATGTTGCGGTTGACGACATAGGTGACGACGTCGCCGGCCTGCCTGCGGCGCATCTCGTCGGCGACGAGGGTCAGCGCGTGGAGCTCGCGGCCGCTCACCTCGGCGAGGCGGATGCCCTCGTCCACCGTCAGCTCACGGCCTTCGAGGGCGCCTCCGAGGATGTGGCGCACGTCGCCGCCGACCCAATCGAGCGCGATGCCTGAGGTCTGGTCCGTTCCGTTCAGTTCCACGTTCGCCACCTTTCGAGGTCGCCTCTCACGAGGCCGTCTCCGTCCACGAAGCCGCGCACGCGCGGGCGCAGGGCTTCGTGGACGAACTCGGAGCGCGCTGCGTACTCGGGATAGACGGCCAGCCGCTCACGCAGCTCGAGGCCCGCCCGCTGGGTGGCGCGCCGGAGCGCCGCGAGCCCGGGCCACGGCCGCTCGGGGTTGATGTGGTCGGGGGTCAGAGGCGAGACGCCGCCCCAGTCGTTGATGCCCGCGTCGGGCAGTCGCGCGAAGTCCGCGTCGGAGAGGTTGGGTGGTACCTGGATGTTCATGTCGGGGCCGAGCAGGAGCCGGGCCACCGCGGCCGTCCGAAGGAGGTCGTCCATGGCCGGCTCGGGATGGTCCCGCATCGGAATGCCGGGCTTCCGGCGGAAGTTCTGGACGATGACTTCCTGGATGTGCCCATAGCGCTCGTGCAGATCGCGGATCGCGAGCAGCGCCTCGACGCGCTCTCCGTGGGTCTCGCCGATCCCGATCAGAACACCCGTGGTGAAGGGGATCGACAGCTTGCCGGCGAGCGCGATGGTCCGGAGGCGGCGAGCGGGCACTTTGTCGGGGGCGCGGTCGTGGGCGAGGCCCGGGCCGAGCAGCCGCTCCGAAGTCGTCTCGAGCATGATGCCCATGCTGACGTTGACCTCGCGAAGCGACGACAGGTCACGCTCGCCCATCACGCCCGGATTGGCGTGGGGCAGGAGGCTCGTCTCGCTGACGACCAGCGTTGAGACCGCGCGCAGGTAGTCGAGCGTCGTCCTGTGCCCCATGCGCCGCAGGAAGTGGCGGTACTCGGGGAAGAGCGCCTCCGGCCGGTCGCCCAGCGAGAAGAGCGCTTCCTTGGCGCCGAGGCGCTCGCCCGCACGGGCGAGCGCGACGACCTGCTCAGGCGTCATGGTCAGTGCGCCCGGGTCGCCTGGATCGCGGCGGAAGGTGCAGTAACCGCAGTAGTCGCGGCAGAGATTGGTCAGCGGTACGAAGACCTTGGCCGAGAAGGTCACGCGGCGGCCGCGACCCCGGTCCCTCGTCGCCGCCGCCGCGGCGAGCAGGTCTGGCATCAGCGACGCGGGCGTCCCCAGCAGGGCGACCGCCTCCTCCGCGGAGGGGACGCGGCCCCCCGCGGCGCGCTCGACCGCGGCTAGCTCGCGTAGCGCCACTGGAGGACCTTCCCCGGCCTGACCCTGATCATGGTTCCCTTGTCTCGCGAGAGCCCCATGCCGCGATACTGAGGGTACTTCGACAGGAGAAGGTCGATCCCGGCGGCGAAGTCGCGCCCGGCCGTGAGGATCTCGGCGAGCCCCTGGATGATGACCCAGCGGAGCCGGCGCCAGTCCTCGTCGTAGTGGTCGATCACGACGGAGACCTTGGGGTTCTCGCGGATGTTGCGCACGCGCTTGAGGTCACCCGCGCGCTTGGGCTTGTCGTCAACGGCCGATACGAGCGCCTCGCCGTCCCAGGCATAACAAAACGGCACGACCAGCGGCTGGCCCGCGCCGTCAGCGGTGGCGAGCCGGCCCAGACGGGCGCTCGCGATGAACTCGCATACGTCGGCCGGCAGAGCGCTCATCGGCTGAGCCGCCGAAGGCCCGAAGTGCCGCGAACGCGCGCGCGGACGTCTTCGGCGAAACGCTCCATGATGGCAAGCCAGCCCCGGAGGTCCTGCGCGACCGGGTCGAAGACGAAGTGGGTGACTCCGAGCGCCTGATAGGCCTTGAGGTCCCCGATCACCTCGACAGCGGTGCCCCGGAAGAGCTGCCGCTCACCTCCCGCC
>JACORX010000433.1 GCA_016179165.1 Candidatus Rokuibacteriota bacterium
ATCGGGATGCCGAACTCGTGCGTCACGGCATCCTCCCTCGTGAGCCGCTCGGCGTCGCTGACCTTTTCCCAGATGGGCGCGAGACGCCGGCTGGAAAACTCCACGTGACCGTCCTCCTGGACCGAGCTGGATGACGAACCGACCGGTCGGGTGGAAGACAGAGTATGCCCCAGTGGCGCACCGGTCGCGGCGCCGATGCGACCGAGCGGACCCGCTGGCAGCGCCGAGGGTGCTGTTCGTATAATCGTGACTCGTCGAAACGGCAACGGCTCGGGCTCGCCGCCCGAGGGTGCGACGGCGCGAGGCCGCTGCCAGAAGCGCGATGCTCACGGCACGGTCGTCAAGCGAAGGAGTCGGCGATGCTCAAGCAATCATCGGCGGAGAGCGTGGCAGAGGGCTATCTCGAGCTGCTGGTCTCGAGGGGCGTCGAGTACTTCTTCGGCAACGCCGGAACCGACTTCGCGCCGATCGTGGAGGCGCTCGCGAAGCGTCACACCCTCGGGCAGCCGATCCCGCGGCCGATCACGGTGCCGCACGAGATTCCCGCCGTCGCGATGGCGCACGGCTACGCCATGGTCACCGGCCGCCCTCAGGTGGTGATGGTGCACGTCACGGTCGGGACGGCGCACGGCCTCGCGGGGATCATGAACGCCGCGCGCAGCCAGGTGCCGATGCTCTTCACCGCGGGCCGCACGCCGCTCACCGAGGGCCGGCTGATCGGAGCCCGCGATCTCCACATCCACTGGGCGCAGGAAGCGTTCGACCAGGCCGCGATCGCGCGTGAGTTCGTCAAGTGGGACTACGAGCTTCGCATGGCCGAGCAGCTCGAGGTCGTGGTCGATCGAGCGCTGGCGATCACCCAGAGCGCGCCGGCCGGGCCCGTGTACCTGACGCTGCCGCGTGAGGTTCTCGCCGGCCGCCTGGAGCACTTCGAGTACTCCCATCACCCGAGGCAGGGAGCGGCCCGCCTCGGTGCCGCACCGGCGTCGCTCGTCGACGAAGCGGCGCGCGCACTGGCCTCGGCCAGACATCCGCTGTTCATCGTGAAGGCGGCCGGACGCGACCCTGGCGCGGTCGCCGCGCTCGTGTCGCTCGCCGAGCGCCTCGCGGTGCCAGTGGTCGAGCACTTCCCGACGTACCTGAATTTTCCGCACGACCATGCGCTCCACGCGGGCTACGATCCACATCCCTACCTGGACGAGGCCGATGTCGTCGTTGTCATCGAGTCCGACGTCCCGTGGATCCCGCGACGGAAGAACCCGAGACCCGAGGCGAGCGTGATCCAGATCGGGCAGGATCCGCTTTTCGCTCGATATCCGATCCGCGGGTTCCCATCAGATCTGACGCTCGTCGGGTCGCCGAGGCTGACGCTCGACGCTCTCCGGTCCGCGGTCGGCGCGATCGCGGTCGACGGCACGGCCGTCGAGTCCCGACGCGCTCGGTGGACGCAGGAGCACCAGCGCCTCCGGGCCGGATGGGCCGCGCAGGCGAGCGGCGCCCAGAACGATTCGCCGATCGACATGGCGTGGGTCTCCCGCTGTGTCGGTGCCCTCGTCGACGAGGGCACCGTCGTCGTGAACGAATACGACCTCCAGCTCGCGCAGACGTGCTTCCGAACCCCGGGGACCTTTTTCGGCTCGCCGTCCGCCAGCGGCCTCGGATGGGGACTGGGTGCCGCCCTCGGCGCGAAGCTCGCGTCGCCGGACAAGACGGTCGTCTGCTGCGTGGGGGACGGCGCCTACATGTTCGGGTGCCCGACGGCGGCGCACTTCGTCGGGCGCGCCTACGACTTGCCGGTGCTCTTCGTCGTCTTCAACAACCGCGCCTGGAACGCCGTCAGCGGCTCGGTGAAGTCGTTCGCTCCCGAGGGCTGGGCGGTGAAGAGCGGAACAATGCCGCTCGCGGCGCTGGACCCGTCGCCCGACTACGAGCTCGTGTGCCAGTCGTCCGGGGGCTACGGCGAGCGCGTCGAGGATCCGCGCGAGCTGCCCGCCGCGTTCCGTCGCGCGCTGCGCGCGGTGCGAGAGGAGCGCCGGCAGGCACTGCTCAACGTGATCTGCAGGAAACCTTGACGGGCGTAGCAGGCGCTCTCCAGTACCCGCTCACATGTAGGCGGACGGCGTCGAGTACTTCCCCGTCAACAAGTTCGTCCTCTGGGGCTTCCAGTTCAAGAGCATCACCGCGCTCAGGCCGATTCTCGGTCCGTTCGCGTGGCCGAAGTCGCACCGGGCGCGGGCAAAGCGATAGAGCGTGCTGTAGGAGACGCTGACCTGCAGCGCCCGCAGGCGCCAATAGATCTTGGTGAGGCGCAGTTGGTCCTTGGTCAACCACGCGCCGATCTGCTCGCGGTGCGGCGCCAGCGCCTGCATCTCCGCGCTCGAGGGCGCCGCCGGGTCCACCGTGAAATGGTGTCGGACGGCGGCAATCTGCGCGTCCGTGGGCGCCGGGCCGCCCCGCGTCAGACCCACGACCATTGTCGCCCGCACGTACGGGGCGACGCTCTTGCGGTCGCAGAGCTTTTCGAGCAACTCCTACGGGCCCAGCAGCAGGTGCGTCGCCCCGTCGGCCCGCGGATGGGCGAGATCAAAGCGCAGGCCGTCGAGGGCCGATGAGCCGCTCAGTACTCCAATTCGCAATTACGGTGACGTCTTGCCTCATGCGGCGGCTGGCCGGGGGCGTGCGAGCTTGGCGAGGACGGCGGCGAGGTCCCGACGGGTGAAGGTCCACTGGAAGGGCTTGGCGAGGTGGGTAGAGCGGACTGGGAAGCGCAGGAGGCGGTCCGTGACGGCGGCGAGCGAGGCGAAGTCGTTGGGCGTGAGCACGTTGCGCTGGACAAGCGAGAAGGAGATCTCGACGTGAGTCAGCCAGCTGGCGTGGACGGGCGTGTGCACGAGCACGAGCGTCGGCCATCGGGCCTGCAGCCGGGCAGCGGCGCGCTCGCCCCGGTGGGAGGAGTCGTTATCGACGACCCAGAACAGGCGCCGGGCCGAGCGACAGGGGTCCTGGCGCATGACCGGGGCCACGAGGGGCTCAAACGGGGCGATGCCCGTGGTCCGTTCACACCGGCCGAGCAGCCGGGCGCGACGCACATCCCACCAGGCGGCGAGGAAGGCCCACGCGCCGCGGCGGACGTACTCGTGTTCGACCCGCATCGCCCGCCCGGGGGCGGGCGGCTGGGTGGAATGGATGCGCCGCCGCGCTTGGATGCTGGTCTGCTCATCGGCGCAGAGCACATCCTCCCGGGGCCCCAGCCGGCGTCCCTGCCAGCGCCCTTCGTAGAGATCCAGGATCCGCCCCGTTTTGGCCGCGAACGCCGGATCGCGGGGGAAGATCCAACTCCGGTGCCGCCACGGCCGCAACGCAGCCTGGCTGAGCCAGCGCCACAGGGTCGCGCCGCTGATCTGCGCCACCACGCCGTGGGCCATCACCTCGCGCCGCAACTCCGCGAGCGACCAGCGCGCCAGCGGCAGCGCGCGGCGGGCCGGCAACTCACACGCGAGGGCCTTGACCTCGACGACGACGCTGGGGGGGAAAGCGGGCGGGGCGCCCCCCTCGCGGCGCTTCCTCGAGGCCCGGGAAGCGCGCAGGGAGAACCGTTTACGCCACTTGCTGACGATCTGGCGCGGGGTATCCAGGCGGGAGGCGATCGCCTCATTGGCCAAGCCCTGGAAGGCGAGGAGGACAATCTTCGCCCGGATGACGTCGCGATATGGTGACGTATACTTGCGAGCCCTCGCTGCCAGTTCTTCGCGCTCCGCCTTGGTCAGCGTGATCACGTACGGGCTGGAACGTGGCATAGGCACCTCCGCCAAGGAGTGTGCCACAGCCGTCCGGGGGAAAGCCACTAAAATACGTAATCGTATTTATGAAATGGAGTACTTAGCAAGCTTGCGGAACGTCTCGTCG
>JACORX010000424.1 GCA_016179165.1 Candidatus Rokuibacteriota bacterium
CGCTCACACGCCCAGATAGGCGCGCTGCACGCGCGGGTCGGCGAGCAGCGCATCGTGCGCGCCCTCCAGGGCGACGCGGCCGGTCTCGAGGACGTAGCCGCGGTCGCAGAGCTCGAGCGCCTCGACGACTCGCTGCTCGACGAGAAGGATCGTCAGGCGCCGGCTCTTGCGGATCCGCTCGATGGTCTCGATGATCTGCTCCACGACCCGCGGGCCGAGCCCCTGCGAGGGCTCGTCGAGCAGGAGGAGATCCGGCTGCGCCATGAGGCCGCGTCCGAGCGCCAGCATCTGCTGCTCGCCGCCGGAGAGCGATCCGGCGAGCTGCCGGCGCCGCTCGCGGAGCACCGGGAACATGGCCAGCACCGCCTCGAGCCCGGCGGCCCGCTGCGGCCGCGCGGCGCGCCGGTAGGAGCCGAGCTCGAGGTTTTCCAGCACGCTGAGCGACGGGAACACGCGCCGGCCTTCCGGAACGTGCGCGATGCCGAGCGCGGCGCGCTGGTGCGCGGCGAGCGGGCCCATGTCCCGGCCGCGGAACTCGAGACGCCCCGCCGCGCTCCGGACCGAGCCCGAGATCGCTCGGAGCAGCGTGGTCTTGCCGGCTCCATTGGGGCCGACGATCGTGACGAACTCGCCCTCGCCGACCTCGAGGGACACCTCGTCAAGGGCGCGCAGGCCGCCATAGGCGACGCTGAGCCCGGAGATCTTCAGCATGGACGTCCCGGTGGACGTCCCGGTGGACGTCCGGGTGGTTGTTGGTTGGAGGCGTGCCGCGCGAGCCAGCGCTTGCCCAGATAGGCCTCGATCACGGCCGGGGTGCGGGTGACGTCCCCGGGAAGGCCCTCGGCCAGCCGGCGTCCCTGGTCGAGCACGACCAGCCTGTCGGCGAGCTTGACCAGCGCGTGAATCGTGTGCTCGATGATCACGACGGTGATCCCGGCCGCCGGCGCGCGACGGATCATGGCCGACATCAGCTCGACGCCGTCCGACGACAGCCCGGCCAGCGGCTCGTCGAGCAGGATGAGCCGGGGCGACGTGGCCAGGCACCGGGCGAATTCCATCAGTCGCAGCTCGAGCGTGGTGAGACCGGTGGGCAGGACGTCCGCGCGGTCCGCGAGGCCGACCTGCTCGAGCGCCGCCCGCGCGCTCTCGCGCGCGCGGGCGGGCGCCGCGCCGTGGGCGAACGCGCCGACCATGACGTTTTCAAGAACGCTCAGATGGGGAAAGACGCGCATCACCTGAAACGTCCGGCCGATGCCGCGCCGGCAGACGACGTGGGGCCGGAGGCCCGTGATGGTCGCGCCGAGCCAGCGAACGTCCCCACGGTCGGGCAGCAGGAAGCCGTTGAGGACGTTGAAGAGCGTGGTCTTCCCGGCGCCGTTCGGGCCGATGATGCCGAGGATCTCGCCCTCGCGCACGTCGAAGCTCACGTCGGAGAGGGCCTGCAGGCCCAGGAACGCCTTGGACACGCCGCGCACGTCCATGAGGGTCGTCGCCGAATAGGAGGGCGCCGCCCGCGCGGCCACGGGAGCCGTGGGAAGCACCAGGACGGGCCGCGCGGATCCCGCCGCGTCCCGCCGTCGCCCCAGCACGCCGTTGCGCACGCGCCAGTAGAGCCCCTCGGGGGCGAACAGCATCACGGCCACGAGGGCCGCGCCGTAGACCACGCCCTGGATGCCGGGCAGGCGGTCGCCGATCGTCGTGTCGAGGATCTCGCTCATGGGGATCATGATGGCGGCGCCGATGATCGGCCCCCACAGCGTGCCCACGCCCCCGACGAAGCACACGGTCAGGGTCTGCGCGATCACGAGCACGCCGAAGACCGCGTCCGGCGTCACGACGAAGAGGATCGCGTGGGCGTAGACGGCGCCCACGATGGCCGCCGGCGCCGCGCTCAGCATGTAGGCGACCATCTTGCAGCGAAAGCTGTCGACGCCCATGGCCTCGGCCGCCTGCTCGTTCTCCTTGATCGCGCGCAGCGAGTACCCCAGTCGCGAGGATTCGATCGCGCGGGAGAGGACGAGGGTGGCGGCGAGGATCCCCAGGGCCAGCAGATCGAAGGTCCGTGGTTCCGCGAACTGCATGAAGAGGGCCGGCTGATCCCGGACCATGGGGATGGAGACCTCCTGGTAGCCCATGAAATCCATCACGATCCGGAAGATCAGCGGGTAGGCGAGGGTGGCCAGGCCGAAGTAGATGCCGGCCAGTCGGAACGTGGGCGTGCCGATCAGCACGGCGGCGAGCACGGCCACGCCCGCGCCGCCGAGCATGCCGATCCAGGGCGTGAGCTTGAGCTTGGCGGCGAGCAGCACCGTGACGTACGCCCCGATGCCGAAGAACGCCTGGTGGCCGAACGAGATCTGCCCGGCGTAGCCGCCGATGATGTTCCACGCCAGCCCCATGGCGGCCCAGAGGAAGACCAGGGTCAGGATGCGGTGGTGGTAACGCTCGGTCAGCGCGAAGGAGAGGACCAGGCCCACCGCGACCACGGCGGCGACGGCCAGCCACGCGCGCGACCTCGACGCCACGGTCAGACGGTCCGGGCGCGACGGCCGAACAACCCTTGCGGCCGGACGTACAGCACGACCAGGAACGCGACGAAGACACCCACGTTCTGGAGCTGGAGTGGCAGGACCAGCAGGGTGAGCGACTGGACCAGGCCGATGACGATGCCGCCGACGAAGGCCCCCGGAATGCTCCCGAGACCGCCCAGGACGACGGCGACGAACATCAGGACGATGAAGTTGACGGCCACGTTGGGCTCGATCGGGTAGTAGGTGGCCAGGAGGCCGCCGGCGGCGGCGACCAGGGCGATGCCGACGCCGAACGCCACGCCGTGCATCGCGCGCACGTTGATCCCCTGGTAACTCGCCGCCTCCGGATCGTCCGCCGCCGCGCGGAGGGCCTTGCCGAGATCGGTCCGCGTCAGGAACACGTACATGGCGGCCGCGAGCAGGAGCGCCATGAGGAAGGCGTAGGTCCGCGCCTGGTTGAGGAGAAGCGGGCCGATGGCGAACGCCTGCGTCGCATAGGTCGTCCGGATGCCCCGCGGCGTCGGCGACAGGATCATGGTCGTCGCGTTGGTGATGATCAGCGACAGGCCGAGGGTCAGGATGAGCTGGGCGTCCATCTCGCGGTTCGGATCGCCCCCGCCGGTCACCCGGGCGAGAAAGACGCGGTGAACCAGCAGTCCCAGCAGGAAGAACGGCGGGATGGTCACCAGGGCCCCGAGCAGCGGGTCGATGCCCAGACCGACGGCATAGAAGTACGTCAGGTACATGCCGAGCATCATGAAGTCGCCCTGCGCGAAGTTGACCACGCGCATGACGCCGAAGATGACCGCCAGGCCGATGCTCATGAGGGCGTAGACACCCCCCACGAGGAGGCCGGTCACGACGTACTGCGCGAGCTCACCCGCCACGACGGGGCGCCAGGTTGGCGCGCTACTTCGTCCAGACGATGGGCCTCGTCGCGAGTCTCGCCGGCACTACCGTGAAAGGCTCGCCGTTCTGCCACTGGACGATCAGGGGCACGGCGCCGATCCGGCGGCCGCGCTCGTCGAACCGGATGCGCCCGGGGGAGAGCGAGGAGGCGGCGGGACTCGTGGTCAGATCGATCTTGGCGAGCGCGTCACGGATGGCCTTGGGATCGGCCGACTTCGCCTGCTCGATGGCCTCCTTGATGAGCCAGACGTGGGCGTAGGTGCAGAGCGGGTCCTGGGTCATGAACGGCTCGCCCGTGCGCTGGACGAACTTTCGCACCAGCTCCTCCTGACC
>JACORX010000425.1 GCA_016179165.1 Candidatus Rokuibacteriota bacterium
CCGTCGAGCAGCGCCTGCGTCTCGCCGTCGATCCAGTGGAGGTCCTCGAAGATGAGCAGGAGGGGTTGCTCCTGCGCTTCCCGCAGCAGCAGCTGCCGCACGGCGTCCAGCGTGTGCTGGCGCCGCTGAGCCGGGTCGAGCGCCTGCCACGGGGTGTCGTCCGCGGGCACGTCGAGCAGGGCCAGCAAGGCCGGCAGCGTCGGCTTCAGCGATTCGTCCAGGGTGAGCAACTTGCCCGTCACCTTCTCGCGGATCTCACGGAGGCCGTCCCGGTCCTGGAGCTTGAAATAGCCCTTGAGGAGGTCGATCACCGGCAGGTAGCTCGTCGCCTTGCCGTAGGAGACCGAGGCGCTCTCGAGGGTGAGCCAGCCCTGCAGGCGATGCGAGTGGGTGAACTCGTAGGCGAGGCGCGACTTGCCCACCCCCGCCTCGCCGACGAGCGCCGCCACCTGCCCGTGACCATCGCCGGCGAGTTGTTGCACGCGACGGAGCTGCTCCAGCTCGGCGTCGCGGCCGACGAAGCGCGTGAGCCCGCGCCGAGCCGACGCCTGCAGGCGGGTCCGCGCCTGGCCCACTCCCGTCACCTCGTAGACCTCCACCGCCTCGGCGAGCCCCTTCACCGGGACGGGGCCGAGCGGCCACACGGCGATGTAGCCTTCCACCAGATCCAGGGTCGCCGCCGTCAGGAGAATCCTGCCCGGGGTCGCGAGCTGCTCCATCCGCGCCGCGAGATGCGTCGTCTGGCCGACCGCCGTGTAGTCCATGTGCAGATCGCTGCCGATGGCGCGCACGACGACCTCGCCCGAGTTGAGCCCCACCCGGATCTGGACGTTCACGCCGTGCGCGCGGCGCGCCTCCTCCGCGTAGCGCGTCACCAGATCCTGCATCCTGAGCGCCGCGTAGCAGGCCCGCACGCCGTGGTCCTCATGCGCGAGGGGTGCGCCGAACAGCGCCATGATCCCATCGCCCATGACCTGGTTGACCGTGCCTTCGTAGCGGTGGACGGCCTCCATCATCCGTTCGAGCACGGGATCGAGGAGCTTACGCGCCTCTTCGGGATCACGGTCGGCGAGCAGCTCCATGGAGCCCTTGAGGTCGGCGAAGAAAACCGTGACCTGTTTGCGCTCGCCCTCGAGGGCGGCCTTGGAGGTCAGAATCTTTTCCGCGAGATGCTTGGGGGTGTAGGACTCTGGTGATGCCGAACGCAGCGCGGTCGCTGCCGAGTCGGACCCGTTGAGGGAGTGACCGCACCGGTTGCAGAAGAGGCTGCTGGGAGCGTTGCCGTGGCCGCACGACGGGCAGGTCAGATCGAGGCGACCGCCGCAGGCGTTACAGTACCTCGCCTCGGAAGCGTTCTCGTGCTGGCACCGGGAGCACTTCATGCCGTCGCCTCCATCGGGGGGGTCGGTCGGAACGTGCGCAGACAGTAGCCCGCGCGGGGAAGGCGGTCAAGGAACATGCCCCTGGTGTGGCCGGGACGTAAAACGGTCTCCGGGCGGGTGGAAATGAGGCCGAGGAATTGTCCCGCTTGGTGTAGGCTCCTGGCAGGATGTCGTTTCTGATTTTCATTCTTGCGGTGGCCGCGCTGTTCGTGGCGCTCAAGGCGCTGCGCGACAGCCGGCCCCGCCCGGGCCAGCCGACGCCGGCGGAGCGGATCGCCGGGCTCGAGGAGCGGGTGCGTGACCTGCTCTATCGCGTCTGGACACTCGAGCAGCAGCGCGACGGCGTCCTGCCCCAGCTTGAAGCCCCGCCTGCTCCCGGGCCGACGGCGCCCGCTCCGACAGAGCCCCTTCCGTCGGCTCACGAACCCTTGCCGTCTCCCGCGTGGAACGCGGCGGCTCCTGCCCTTCAGGAAGCGGCCGTCCACGACGCCGCGCAGCCGTCCGCTTCCGTGCCCACGCCGAGGCTCGACCTCGAGCAGCGCATCGGCGCCCGCTGGACCACCTGGGTCGGCGTGATCGCCATCCTCTTCGCCGCCTCGTTCTTCGTGAAGTGGTCAATCGAGAACGACCTGATCGGCCCACGCGCTCGCTTGGGTCTCGGTCTCTCGTCGGGCATTACCCTCCTCGCCGGGGGGCTCGCGCTGCACCGCCGCCGCGACGTGCCGTATCTGTCGGAAGGGCTTTCGGGATTGGGGCTCGGCCTCTGCTACCTCGCGCTCTACGCGGGCTACGCCTACTACGGCCTCGTGCCGGCCGGCGCCGCCTTCGGCCTGATGTTCATCGTCACCGTGCTGGGCACAGGCGTCGCCGTCGTCTCCGAGCGCCAGGTGACTGCGGTGCTGGCGCTCCTGGGCGGACTTCTGACACCGGTGCTGCTTGCGCAACAGGAGCCCAACGAGCGCGTCCTACTGGGGTATCTGTTCGTCCTCGATCTTCTCGTGCTGGCCATCGCGCGCTTCCGCACCTGGACGGCGCTCAATCGTCTGGCCTGGGCCGGCACCGTGCTGCTCCTGGCGCCGACCTTCCTGCGCGTCCCCGACGCCCCGTATCCCGCGGCGCGGCTCGTCCTGCTCTCCGCGCTCTTCCTGCTCTTCCTCCTGACGCCGCTCGCCCGCGCGTGGGAGCAGCGGGCGCGACTCGCCGAGGTGGATCTCCTGATCGTCGCGGGCACTGCGGCCGGCTACTTTTGGGCCGTCTACGTGACGCTCGAGGCCTGGTGGCCGCTGGTCGAGGCGCCGGCGGCCATGGCGCTCGCCATCCTCTACACCGCGCTCGCCGGCTTCTACCGCCGCCGCGTTTCGGACGACGACGAGACGGTGGGTGTGCTCATGGGCGTGGCGTGCGTCTTCCTCACGCTGGCCATCCCGCTGGCGCTCAAGGGCCCGTGGATCACGCTCGCGTGGGCCGCCGAGGGCGCCGTGCTCATCTCCGTCGCGCCGCGGCTCGTCACGCCCGTGGCCGCGTGGGGCGGCACGCTCGCGCTCTTACTCGCGGCTTTCCGCGTCGTCGGCGTCGACAGGTGGGGCTCGGCGTACTGGACGCCGGTGTGGAACCCGACCTTCCTCGCGCACCTGCTGACCGTGGCCGCCATCGTGCTGGCGGGTCAGCTGACGCTGGCGCTCCGGCCCGGCCAGCTGCTCAGGCTGAGCCGCGAGGGGCTCAGGAGCACGGTGTGGGTGCTGGCCTCGCTGACGCTCTCCGTCCTGCTCTGGCGCGAGCCGTCGGGGCTCTGGCCCGCGGGGCTTCTCATCGCCCAGCTCCTGGTGCTCGGGTTCCTCGCGCGCGTCGTTCCGTCGTCGGCCTTCGTCGTCGCCGTGCCGCTTGCCGCTTTCACCGTGCTCGTGCGGACGCTCGGCGCCGACGACACGATGGCCCGCGCCTCCGCCGAGCAGCTCGTGAACGTCTACACGCTCATGCGGGTGCTGGCCTGCGTCGTGCTGGCCGTAGCGGGCGCCGGCCTGGCCGCTTCGGGCGCCACGCGCTACGCCGATCCCGTCGGGCGCGCGCTGTCGGGAACGGCGGGCGTGGTGCTGCTCTTCGTGCTGAGCCAGGCGTGGACGCGGTACCTCGACGTCGCCATCAAGGACATGCGCGCGCCGGGCCGGTCCGCGCAAGCGAGCGAGCTCCGGTGGCGGATGCAGCTGGGGCTGTCGATGCTCTGGACCGCCTACGCCGCCGCGACGCTCGCGTGGGGCTTTCTCCGGCGCTCGGTGGCGCTCCGCTACGCGGCCCTGTGCCTCTTCGGGCTGACCATCGTGAAGGTCTTCTTCGTGGACATGGCCTCGGTCAAGACGGCCTACCGGATGCTGTCGCTGCTCGTCCTGGGCGTCGTGCTGCTCCTCGTCGGCCTCCTCTACCAGAAGGCCAGCCGCCGTCCCGCCGCGTAAGGGGTCAGGTCTTGCATTCACACATTGCTATGCCGGTCCGTGCCCGGTCTGTCAGTCGCTGTCGATCTGTGATGTCGGATTGCAAGACCTGACCCCGATCTACGCGCACGAAGCGAGGCGAACACGCCTTGACCCGCGGCGCGGTGCGGGATTAGGTTAAGGCCCGCGTCGCTCCGACCGAGCGGACGCCGGGGGAGAGGGAGGCGACGTATGGCTGTCTATATGATTCAGGCGTCGTACACGAGCGGTGCGTGGGGCAGGCTGGTCCAGCGCCCGGAGGATCGCATGGAAGCGCTCAAGCCCGTGATCGAGCGGTTGGGCGGAAAGCTTCTGGAATGGTACTACTCGTTTGGGGAGTACGACGTGATGCTCCTGATCGACGTCCCGGACAATGTCAGGGCGGCGGCGGCCTCCATGGCCGTAGCGGCCGGTGGGGCCGTGAAGGCGATCACGACGACGCCGCTGATGAGCTCCGACGACGGCTTCGAGGCGCTCCTCCTGGCCCAGGGAGCGGGATACCGGCCACCTGGTGCGTAGCATGGGCTGAGAATCGCCGCGGCGGCCGGAGCAAGCCGAGACTTCCGTATCACTCGCACAATGCTGGCCGCGTCGTGGCAGTTAGGTTTGTCGGAACCACCGGCAGCCTCAGAGTGGCGGTCTAGGGCATTGCCTCAGCCAGGGCTTTGAAATTCAAAAGCTGGCGCCGCATCATCACGAGGTCGCCCCAGGGCAGTCCCCACCGCATGAGCGCGCCTGTGAGGCCGCGCGGGTAGCGCGTGACGATCTTGACGAGGAGCCGGCAGCGCTCCGAGGCCTCGGGCACGATCAGGTAGGTGATCGCCAGGTCGCCGAAGAGGCTCCCGGCGCCCGTGCCGTGCTTGATCCGGAGCGTGAGATGGCGCTCCTTCGCGAAGTCCACCAAGGTGAAGATGCGCATCACTGACTGGCCGACGGCGAGATGCTCGAGGCCGGGTGTAAGTGTCCGCGAGCTCCGCCGCCCGCAGTTGTCGATCCAGTCGTAGGAATAGGGCGCCACGCGCATCTGGCAGAGCCAGCGGAAAAGCGTGGCTGGCCTCGCGCGCACGGTGATCCCGCGGAAGTAAGGCGCCTCGGCCTGCGCCACGTAGCGGTCACAGGGGAACGGTAGGCGGCGCTCGGCCTCCTCCGTGCCCCAGGTGTAGGCGACGGACACCGCGTCTACTTCTTCCCCTGGAGCTCCTGGCGCGCGAGGACGGCGCCCGCGGCCAGAGCGCGGACCTTCTGGTTGCACATGTAGCGGGGCGACCAGCCGAAGCCGCAGTCGGGGTTGACGTAGAGCTTCTCCGGCTTGCAGACGGCAAGCACGCGCTTGATGCGCGTGGCGACGTCCTCCGGCGTCTCAGGGTAGAAGCCCTTGACGTCGATGACGCCCGCGCCCAGCTCGCGGTCCTCGCCGTACTCCTTCCAGAGGTCGAGCTCCGAGAACTCGCGCCCGGCGAATTCCAGGACCAGCTGGTCGGCGCGCGCCTTGAGGATGCCCGGGAAGTAGGGCCGGTACGTCCGGTCGAAGCGCGAGCGGCCGAAGCGGTTGCCGAAGCAGATGTGGAAGCCGAGCTTGGCCTTCACGCCTTCCGTTGCCAGGTTGAAGAGGCGCGCCATCTCCTCGCCCGGGACGTTGCCGCGCGCCGGCTCGTCCAGCTGGATGAAGTCCGCGCCCGCCGCGACGAGCGCCTTCAGCTCCACGTTGATCACCTCGGCGAAGCGCTCGGCCACGTCCACCACGCCCTTGTACATCTTGCCCGGGTGAATGCGCGAGCCGAAGGTCAGCGGCCCCGCGCAGGTCGCCTTGGTGGCCTTCGGCGTGTGGGCCTTCAGATACTCGAACTCCTTGACGATGCCGAGCCCGCCTTCGGGCGTCTCGATGCGCGCGACGGCCTCGTAGCGCGTCTGCTGGTCGTAGCCCCAGGGGCCGGCCTTGCGGCGCACGGGCAGGGGCGAGATGCCCTTGATGATCGCGTAGTACGAATCCACGTAGCCGTCGAGTCGGCGGACCTCTCCGTCCGTGATGATGTCGAGGCCGGCGCGCTCCATGTCGCGGATGGCGGTGTCGGCGGCGTCGTCGAACATCTCGTCCAGGTCACCGGGGCCGTATTCGCCGGCCTCGACCTTCTTGACGGTGGCGAACCACCACCCGGGCTTGCCGTGGGAGCCGACGACGGCGGAGGGGATGAGGGGGAGAGCGGCCATCAGGCGTGTCCTCCTATTGCGCGGAGCGCGGCGGCGTCCTTCCGGACGTCGTCCGGCCGCCCCGCGAAGATGATCTCGCCGCGCTCGATGACGTAGAGGCGCGTGGCGAAGTCCGGCACGTGGTAAATGTTCGATTCGGCGATCAGGATGGCGTGGCCGCGCTGGGTGATCTCGTTGAGGCCGGCGGCGACCGTTGGGACGATGGCGGGCGAAAGCCCCTCGAAGGGCTCGTCGAGGAGGAGCATGTCGGGGTCGAGCGCCAGCGCTCGCGCGATCGACAGCATCTTCCTCTCGCCGCCCGACATTTCCGGTCCCTTGCGCGCGCCGTACTGCTTCAACACGGGGAAGATCTCGTATGCCGCGGCCAACCGCTCCGCCGCCGGCCTGCCGCCGGGGCGCGTCCACGTCGAGATCTCGATGTTCTCCGCCACCGTCAGGTCTGGAAAGATGCCGCTCTCCTCCGGGGCGAACCCGAGCCCCAGCCGCGCGATCTCGTGCGTGCGCCGCTCGTGGAGCGGCACGTCGTTGAAGCGGATGCCCCCGCCACGGGGGCGATGGTAGCCCATGATGGTCCTGAGCGTCGTGGTCTTGCCCGCTCCGTTCCGCCCCACGAGGCAGACCACCTCGCGCTCCCGCACCTCGAGCGACACGCGGCGCAGGATGTGGCTCGCGTGGATGAACACGTCGATCTCCTGCACCGCGAGCATCGCTAGTGCCGCCGCCGGCCGACGACCATGTCCACCACGCGGGCATCGGCCTCGATCTCGGCCGGCGTGGCGTCGGCCAGCAGCTTGCCCTGGTGGAGCGCGATGATGCGGTCCGAGTAGCCGAAGACGATGTCCATGTCGTGCTCGACCTGGATGATGGCCCGCAGGCCGATCCGCTTGGCCGCGCCCACCAGGATCTCCATGATGGCGTGCTTGTCCGCGGTGCTGACGCCGCTCGTCGGCTCGTCCAGCAGGATGATCTCGGGGCGCAGCGCGAAGGCCGAGGCAACGTCGAGGAGCTTCTTGTCGCCCTGGGGCAGCTCGCGCGCGAGCGCGTGGGCCTTGTCGGCGAGACCGAAGAGAGAAGCAACCTCGAGGGCGTCGGCCTGGACCTGGCTGTCCCCGGCGAGCGAGGCGAAGAGCCTGGCGCCGCGCCCGAGGCGCGAGACGACGGCGGCCTGGAGCGTCTCGAGGACTGTCAACTCCGGGAAGATCTGGACGAGCTGGAAGCTCCGCGCCATGCCGAGCCGCGTGAGCGCGACTGTCCCGATGCCGCCGATGTCCTTGCCCTTGAAGCGCACGCTGCCCCCGCTCGGCTGGAGCACACCCGTGAGCACGTTGATGAGCGTGGACTTGCCGGCGCCGTTCGGGCCGATGATGGAGACGAACTCGCCCTCGCGAATCGACAGGCTCACGCCGTCGAGCGCCACGTAGGCGCCGTAGAGCTTGCGGATGTCCCGCGCCTCGAGGATCACGCGCGCGAGACCTCGACGGGCCGGCGGCCTCTCGCGAAGAGCCCCATGAGCCCGCCCGGGGCGAAGATCACGATGAAGGCGAGCACCGCGCCGAAGATCAGCCGCCAGTAGGGGAAGACCGACATGACCGTGTCCTGGAGGAAGATGAAGGCGAAGGCGCCCAAGAGAGGCCCGAAGAAGGACGAAAAGCCGCCCAGCAGGACCATGAAGACGATATTGCCCGAGTGCGTCCAGTAGGCGAGCGTCGGGTCCACGTTGCCGGTCGGCGTGGCCAGCAGCGCGCCGCCTGCGCCGGCGTAGACGGCGGAGATCATGAAGGCGTACCAGCGGTAGCGCGGCACGCTGACGCCGAGGCTCTCGGCCTTGAGCGGGTTGTCGCGGATGGTCTTGAGACAGAGGCCGAACGGTGAGCGGACGATGCGCCACATGAGGAGCGTCGCCAGCACGAGCACCGCGAGGGAGAAGTAGTAGTACGGCCCGATCAGGTACGCCGTCTTGGAGAACCCCGGCCACTCGCTGCCGAGGAGATACGGGCGGAGCATGCGCATGCCCTCGTCACCGCCCGTCAGCTTGTAGAACTTGAGCAAAAAGGTATAGAAGACCATGCCGAAGGCCAGCGTCAGCATGCCGAAGTAGATCTTCACGTAGCGGACGCAGAGCGCCCCGACGGGCGCCGCGACGACCGCGGCGGCGAGCGCGGCAGCCGGCAGGATCAGCTCCATGTGGCGCACGCCGAGATGCGTCGTCAGCACCGCGCCGGTGTAGGCGCCGATGCCGATGAAGAGCGCATGCCCGAAGGAGACGAGCCCCGTGTAGCCGAAGAGGAGGTTCAGCCCGAGCAGGACCACGCCGTAGGCCATGAACGGTAGCATGAGCGTGACGTAGTAGGCGGGCGCCAGGACGGGAAGCCCGAGGAAGGCGATTCCCACGAGCGACAGGACGACGGGGGTCCTCACGCGGCGGCGGCTCCGAAGAGCCCGCTCGGACGCCAAAGGAGCACGGCGATCACGATGAGGTAGATCAGCAACATCTCGAGCTCTGGGTAAACCGAGATGGCGACTGAGCGGAGGATGCCCACGACAAGGGCGCCGACGAAGGCGCCCCGCATGCTGCCCAGCCCCCCGATCACGACCACGGCGAAGGCCTCGACGATCAACTCGATGCCCATCTCGCTCATGGCCGCCGTCGCCGGGATCACGAGCGCGCCACCGAGAGTCCCCAGCATGGTGCCCAGGGTGAACACGCGCACGTACACCCATCGCATGTCCACGCCCAGCGCTTCGGCCATCTCGCGGTTGTCGGCGGCGGCGCGGATGATGCGGCCGAAAACCGTGCGCGAGAGCAGCCACCCGATGCCGAGCGCGATGGCGAGGCTCGCGGCGATGACGATGAGGTTGTAGACGGGCACGGTCGCGCCGAGGATCCGCGCCTGGCCGTAGTTGAGGTAGAGCCCGCCCGTCGACACGGGCGCCGTCCCCCAGGTCATGCGGATCAGATCCTCCAGCATGAGGACCAGCGCGAAGGTCAGCAGGAGCTGGAAGGTCTCGTCGCGGTCGTAGACGAAGCGCAGCAGGCCTCGCTCGACGACGACGCCCACGAGGCCCACCGCGAGGCCGCCCAGCGCGAGCGGAATGATGAAGAGCGCCGGCGGCCCGCCGTGCGCTGTGAAATAGCCAACGGCCGAGACGCCTGTGTACGCGCCCAGCGCGTAGAAGGATCCGCACGCCAGGTTGAAGATCTTCTGCACGCCGAAGACCACCTGCAACCCCGCCGCCACCAGGAAGAGGATGGCGGCGTGGAACACACCGCCCATCAGGATGTTAACGAGGTTCGCGGTCACGGCAGGGAAGTCTACTCGATGATGCGGTCGGCGCGGCTGAGAAGCGATGGCGGGAGCGTGAGGCCTAGGGCCCTGGCGGTCTTGAGGTTGACCACCAGCTCGAACCTGGTCGGCTGCTCGATCGGGAGGTCACCGGGCTTGGCGCCCTTGAAGATGCGGTCGACGTACGCCGCGACGCGCCGGGAGAGTCCGGAGAGGCTCGCGCCATACGCCATCAGACCGCCGTCTTCCACTTGCTCGGGCCACTCATACATCGCTGGCAGCCGGTGCCTCGCGGCAAGCTCGATGATCCGCTTCCGGTCACGCATGAAATAGGAGGTCGCGCCGACGTAGAGGGCTCCAGGACGCTCGGCCGCGATCGCGGTAAAGGCGCGCTCGTAGTCACCGCCCCGAACCTCCACGACAACCAGCTTGACCCCGAGAGATGACGCCGCCTTCTCCGCCTCCTGCTGCTGAGGCCGGAAGTTGGGATCGCCGGGAGCGAGGACGGCGATCCGACCGGCCCGCGGGACCGCTTCCTTGAGCAGCTCCAGCTTCTTGGCCGCCAGCGTGCCCTCCGGCGCGATCAAGACCCCGGTGATGTTCCCTCCTGGTCGGGCGAGGCTCGTCACCAAACCCGCCGCGACCGGGTCGAAGTTGCCGAACATGATGATAGGAATCGTCGTTGTCGCATCCTTTGTCGCCCGGGTGACCGTCGAGCCGATTGTGATGATGGCGTCGACCCGGAGCTGAACCAGCTCGCGCGCCAACCCTGGGAGTCGGTCGAACTTGCCCTCCACGTATCGCCGTTCGACGACGAGATTCTGGCCTTCGACGTAGCCTAACTCGTGCAGGGCCGTCGGGATCAAGATCGCCACGGCGCTCCGCTCCGAAGGGAGAGGGGCGGCGGCCAGGAGGAAGCCCAGGCGGTAGACCCGTCCTGCCTGCTGCGCCCGAGCGGCAAGCGGCGAGGCGAGGGCGCCGAGCCCCAGCAAGGCGAGGAACGCTCTCCGGTCGATCATTGGATCATTTGTCATGACGAACACGATGAGATCCCCCTCACCCTGCCCTCTCCCCAGAGGGGAGAGGGAGAGAGCCGGGCACCCACTCCCCTGAGAGGGGGAGAGGGTAGGGTGAGGGGCGGTGGAAGATCAGACCTTCCAGCCGTTGATCCAGTCGAGG
>JACORX010000426.1 GCA_016179165.1 Candidatus Rokuibacteriota bacterium
GCCTCGTAGTCGGCGCCGAGCCTCTTCATGACTCCTGGGCGAAAACCTTCAGTGATCACGTCGGCCCCGGCCGCGAGCTTCTTGAAGAGCGCCTGTCCTTCGGGCGCCTTCATGTTGAGCGCGAGCGAGCGCTAGTTGCGGTTGACGTAGACGAAGGCCGAGCGCCGCTGCCAGTCGGGGTCCTCCTGCGTCTCGGACGGCGTCTCGATCTTGAGAACGTCGGCGCCCATGTCCGCGAACATCATGCCGGGTAGCTCGGCCGGCGGCACGCGTGCGAGCTCGAGAATCTTGATGCCGTCGAGGACTCCCATTGGACTCTCCTTGTCTACTTGTAGGCGTCGGGCGCCTTGATGGCGGACGCCCAGAACGCCGGGTCGTGGCTCGGGAAGATTCGGCCGCCCATGAGCCGGGCGACCGTCTTGAGCCGCTTGATCGAGTGCATGGCCCGCGTCGGATCCCACACGACGCCGGGCGGGATCTCCTTGTCGATCGATTCTTGCCAGTAGCAGCAGTCGCCCGCGAGGATCACCGGGCCCGTCTCCGGCAGCTCGACCAGCAGCGACTGGTGCCCCGGCGTGTGGCCGTCGCTCCGGAGCGCGGTGACGCCCGGGACGATCTCCGCGTCGCCGTCGAGGAGCCGCCAGCGGTAGCCGGGCAGGTCGAAGTTCTTCTTGTAGTAGAGGCCCGCGTAGAAGCCCGCAGGGTAGTTTGCGTAGGCGTACTCGTCCTGCTGGACGGCCAGCTCCGAGTTCTGGAAGAGGAAGGCGCCGCCGGCGTGGTCGTAGTGCAGGTGCGAGAGCACCACCAGGTCCACGTTCTTGGGCTCGAGGCCGATCGACTCGAGACGGTGGACGAGGAGGTCGGCCTCGGTGAAGCCCGCCATGGGATCGGAGCGCAGGAGCCCCGGCACGGCGCGGGGGGAGACGCCCGTGTCGAAGAGGATCGTCGTGTCCCCCGTGCGGACGAGATAGCACGTGACGGGGATGCGCACCTTCTCGGCCGATCGCTCGCCGAAGAAGAGGCCGGTCTTCTCGAACCCCATGAAGCCGTTCTGGAGGGCGTACAGCCCCTTGACGGCCATCTACGGGGCAACCTTTCGCGCTTTCTGGGCGCGGGCGGGCTTGCTGGGGAGCGTGAGCTGCTGGGGGTCGTAGACCCAGATCTTGTGCGAGGCGGCGAGCCCCATCGTGACCGTCCGGCCGTCGAGCAGCACGGAGATGGTGCCGGCGTAGGGCGCCACCTCGGACACGGTCAGCCGGCTGCCGGGCCGGACGCCGCTCTCCCACAGGAAGTTGAGCAGCTGGCGGTCGGCCTCGGCCTCCTCCGTGATGCGCTCCACCACGAGCCCCTGGCCCGTCGTCGCCTGCGAGAGCGGGATCGGGTTGTGCGCCTCGGGCGGGGGCATACCGGGTATCGGGTTGCCGTGCGGGCAGGTCGAGGGCATCCCGAGCATCTCGGCCAGGCGCTCCTCGACGACGGGGGAGAGCGCGTGCTCGAGCCGGTGGGCCTCGTCGTGGGCGCGCGACCAGTCGAGCCCGAGGACATCGGTCAGCCAGCGCTCGAGCAGGCGGTGGCGCCGCGCCATGGTGCGCGCGATGTCGAGCCCCTTGGTGGTGAGGCGGATCTGCTTCTTGCCCGCGACCTTGACGTAGCCCTCGCGCTGCATGCGCCGAAGCGCCTCGGTGATGGAGGGCGCCGAGAGGTGCATGTGCCGCGCGAGGCGAGCGCCGATCACCGGTTTGTCGCTGCCGGCCAGATCGTAGATGGCGCCCAGGTAGTCCTGGATGGCGTGGGTGGTCTCCACGCCCTGAGGATACCCCCGGGGCTCTCGCGCGGGCAAGTCCGTGCTATCCTTCGACCAGCCGCTAGACGCACCGGGAGGCTACGATGGACTTCGCGCTCACCGAGCAGCAGGAGCTGATCCGCAAGGAAGTCGCCGCGCTGGCGCGGAACTTCTCGCTGGACTACTGGCTCGAGAAGGACAGGAAGCACGAGTACCCGGACGAGTTCGTCAAGGCCTTCGCGGCCAACGGTTGGCTCGGCCTCATGATCCCCGAGGTTTACGGAGGCGCCGGGCTCGGCGTCACCGAGGCCGCCATCATGCTCCACGAGATCTGCGCCTCGGGCGCCGGCACCTCCGGCGCCTCGCCCAACCACTTCTACTGCTTCCCGCCCGAGCCGGTCGTGCGCTACGGCACGGAGGAGCTGAAGCGGCGAGAGCTGCCGAAGATCGTGACGGGCGAGACCGTCATGTCCTTCGGCGTCACCGAGCCGAACTCGGGCACCGACACCTCCCGCATCCAGACGCGCGCCGAGAAGAAGGGCGATCGCTGGATCGTCAACGGCCGCAAGGTCTGGACCACCAACGCCAAGCACGCCAACCGCATCCTGCTCCTCACGCGCACCAGCGACCGCGACCCCGCCAAGCCGCTCAGGGGCATGACGCTGTTCTTCACCGAGTTCAATCGCAAGGCGATCACGGTGCGCGAGATCGAGAAGCTCGGGCGGGCGGCCGTGGACTCCAACGAGATCTTCATCGACAACATGGAAGTGCCCGAGGCGGACGTCGTCGGAACGGTGGGCGACGGCTTCTACCACTTGATCGACTCGCTCAATCCGGAGCGCATCGTGGTCGGCATCGAGGCCGTCGGTATCGGGCGAGCGGCCCTCGAGCGCGCCGTCCAGTACGCCAAGGAGCGCATCGTGTTCGATCGGCCCATCGGCAAGAACCAGGCGATCGCGCATCCGCTGGCCCTGGCGCTGGCCCAGCTCGACGCCGCGGAGCTGATGTGCCTCAAGGCCGCGTGGCTGTTCGACACGGGCCGGCCCTGCGGCCGCGAGGCGAACGCGGCCAAGCTGCTCGCCGCCGAGGCGGGCTTCCAGGCCTGCGATGCCGCGCTCCAGACCTTCGGCGGCTACGGCTACGCCAAGGAGTTCTACGTCGAGCGCCTGTGGCGCGAGATCCGCCTCTACAAGATCGCGCCCATCTCCCAGCAGATGGCGCTGAACTATCTCAGCGAGCACGTCCTGGGCCTGCCCCGTTCCTACTGATGCCTTTCATCCTCAGCACCCTCGACCACGCCTACGACGCCCCCGACGGCGACACCATCAGCAAGGTGCTGGCCGGTCTCGACGGGAAGCGCAACCTCGTCGCGACGCTGGCGCGGGATGAGGCAATGTATCTCCAGGCCAGCGGCAGCGCCGCGACGGGCTTCACGCTCGTCTACCAGGGCGGCTCACTCGAGCATCGCTTCCGGAGCGCCGAGACGACGCTGCCGCTCGCGCGGGTGACCCAGGCCTTTCACCAGTATTTTCGCGGTGAGCCGGGCTGGCGCGACGGCCTGCGCTGGGAAGAGGATCGGGAGCGGCTCGAGGTCACGACCTGGTACGAGAGCTGGTGGATCTACCTCGTGGCGCTGCTCGTGATCACCGGTTTCTTCGTCTGGTGGCGGGGTTGGTGGTAGTTCGAGCCGAAACGCTCGTCTCGAGCGGTGAGGCGAGGGCTGAGAGAGTAGTTCGAGCCGAAACGCGTAGTGGCGAGGGGGGTGTATCCAAAATATAGGAACTTGCTATTGTTGATGGCCCAATGTATCGTCATAACCGATAGCC
>JACORX010000427.1 GCA_016179165.1 Candidatus Rokuibacteriota bacterium
AGCTCGACCACACCCAGGGCTCCATCGACGCCCTGCCGCCGATCGTGGACGCCGTCGCCGGCCGCGCCGCCATCGTGGTAGACGGCGGCTTCACCCGCGGCACCGCGGTGCTGAAGGGCCTGGCGCTCGGCGCGACCGTCATCGCGGTGGGCCGCACCGTCCTGTGGGGACTCGCCGCGGATGGCGCCGCGGGCGTCGCCTGCGCGCTCGACATCCTCCGCCAGGAGCTCCGCACCACGATGGCGCTCTCCGGCCAGACGAGCGTCAAGAACCTGGACCGCGACCTCGTCTTCCGCGTCGACTGACGCGCGGGTCACGCCGCTGCGCCGACGAACCCCTCGACGGGGATCAGGCGCTTCGCGACAGGGTCCACGGCCAGGAAGAGGCTCTCGAGCGCGACAGCGCCCAGAAGCGCGGGCCCATCGGGGGCGATGAAGCACGGCGTAGTAACGTCCTGATCGCTGAGTGCCAAGCTCACTTCGGCCACAGGCCACTCGGCCCGCCGGCCCCCGGCGATCAGCACCGGCTGGGAGCGTCGGGCCACCACCTCCAGCCGGTTCGCCAGCGCTTGCGGGACCACGAGCAGCGTGGCTCCGGTGTCGACCAGGAGCTCGGCGTCTTCGCTCCGGCCCCTGGGCCCAGTCAGGCGTCCCGTCACGCGGAACAGTCCCATACCCGCGACTCTACGTTCAGCTCGGTGACCCCGCAAGCCTCGCAGCAACGATACGGTGAAAAAATGCCGAGGTGTACAAGGGGTGGCTGTCTCTCGGCGCGGAGGATCTCGACCGGCTCAAGGCCGACGGCGTGATCTGAGGCGGAGGCGTTCTCTTCGGAGCCTCAAGGAGGCCCGGTACCGTAGCGCGCTACGCTACTCGTGGATCTCGACGATTTGCTGGAAGGTCGGCCGGTTGACCCAGGGAATCGGCGACACCGGCAGCAGGCTGAAGGACTCGTGCTCGATGGCGTCGTAGGCTTCGACGGTTTGGCCCGTCGACCCGGTCTTGAAATTGACGAGCGTGCGGCCGTCCCACTGGGCGCGGGCATTCCAGCCGCCGAGCGCGGTGAGCGAGCGATCGAGCGCGAGCAGCACCGCGTCTCGGCAGTCGGCGACGGTGCCGCCGCCGGCGCAGTGTAGCGCCCGGTAATCGGTGTGTCCGGGCGAGCCGAGCGCCATCTCCAGCAGGCGCTTCATGAGCTCGTAGTAGCCGTATTCGTAGGCGGAGCCTTGGGCGCGGGGCGCGTCGTACGGGCATTGCAGCACGAGATCTGAGCAGGCGGTGGGGTGCTGCGCGCCGCCGGCGCCGGCCGTGATCGCGGTGAGCTGGGGCAGCAGGCCGTCGATCAGATGCGGATACCAGGCATCCATCAGCACGACCGCCTGGCGATGATCGTAGAGGCCGTCGTTGTCGCGGTCACGTCGCCAGGCACCGAGGCCGGGCAGGCCGGAGATCCAGGCGCCGGAGCCATCGTCGATCCATTGCTGCATCAGCGCGACGACCTGCTGCTGCGTGTCGTCGAGCGGGCCGGTCTGCATGAGCGCGAGGAGCAGCGGCAGCACGGCGTGGCCGCGCAGATCGCTGTAGCCGGCATCGGCAGCGATCTCGGCCATGTTGGCGAAGTCGAACTTGCGCCCGGTGGCGTCGAACGCCGCGAGCCGCTGCGCGAGGAGGTCGATGCGATGCGTCGGACCCCACTTGCCGGTACCGTCCGCGGCCCACCACCCGGCGGCTGGCGAGTTGTTCCAACTCGCGATCCAGCCCTTGGCCGGGTTGATGGCCTGCGGATGCTGCGCGAGCGGCATGAAGCCGGTCCACTCGAAGTACCCCTTGAGCGGATCGCCTTGGGCGACGGGCCGGAGCAGGTCAGGGTAGGGGATGTCGCCGCCGTAGCGATCGAAGAAGCCCGGGGGCAGGTTCTGCCCGGCCGCCCAGTCATAGCGGCCATCGCCCCACACCGGGAGGTCCGGACTTTGTGCTGCGTGGCGCAGGGGATAGAGGCCCGAGTGCAGATAGGCGACGTCCTGCCCGTTCACGTACAGCCAGTTGAAGGTGCCCGTGGAGCTGTTGAAGAGCCGGAGGAAATCCTGCGCGCTCGTGACGGAAGGAGTGCTCGCGAGCGCGAAGGGCACGGCGGTGTCCAGCTCGGCGCGGAAGGTGGAGCGCTGGATCGACAGTGCCACGGGCGCGCCGGCGGCGGTGGCGGTGGCGAACACCGGTCCGTAGTGCGTGCGCAGGATGTGGCGGGTGACGGTCTGCCGCCCCGCGGGCCCCCCAGAGCCGATGCTCGCCAGAGTGGGCCTGGCGATCCATTCATCGGTGCGCCGGTAGAGCGCCCGGCACTGCGGGCCTTGGCCGTCGCCGGCGTCGAAGAGATAGCCATCGGCGTTCGGCATGCCGTCCGTGTCCGAACCCGAGGGCGGCGAGCCGTCGCGGTTGCAGAGCTTCGAGACTCGGATGTCGGTCATGTCGGAATTGCCGGAGGTCGCACTCCAGGCATAGCTGGTGCCGCGCCCGATCTCGATGTAGGGTAGGTGCGCGAAGACGATGCCGCGGCCGGCGAAATCGAGCGGCGTGCCGCCGGTGGACTGAATCGCGGCCTCCCACAGGAGCTGCGGCACGAAGTAGGACGTTTGCGGGCCCATCACCGCGATGGGATGGCCGCTCGCGCTGTGCGATGCGGTCACCGCGATGAAGTTGGAGAAGCTGTCGGGCAATCCCAGGCCGGCCTTGCGCAAGGCTCGGCGCGCGCCGGCGACGGGATCGAGCGGCGCGCGCAGCCGCGTGGCGACCGGTATCACCGGCGCGGGCGTGTCGCCGAGGCGCGGCTCGGGGTCGCGCATCGAGAGTGCGAGGGGCGGCAGCCGCGGCCGACGGGGCGCGCTCACGCGCGTATCCTCGGCCACGAAGGTGGGCAGGGTCGTGAAGCTGCCCACGTCCCACACCGCGGCCCCGGCGGGCAGATTCTGCGGGCAGCTTTCGTCGAGTGCGGCCGGCGATTGCCGGAAGGTGCCGTCGATGGTACGGGCGGCATCGGGATCGTCGGCGTGCCGCAGGTCGCGCCACAGCGCGCAGGCGGCGACGGGGACGGCGGTGCTGCCCGCGGTGAATGTCGGGTCCAGCGCCTGCAGGAACAGCTCGTTGATGTGCTCCTGGCCGCCGCCGGTAGCGAAGACCGACTGCACCAGCGTTGCCGAGGCGATGATGTCGTTGCGCGTGAACGGAGGCGGAGGGAAGCCGCCCTGCTTGAGCACCGCGTACTCCGGCGGGACCTCCCGCCGGTTGCGCCCGCGCAGGGTGGTGATGTAGGCGTTGACGCCGGCGACCGCGCTGTCGATGTCGTCGAGGACCAGCGCGCCGAGGGAGCCGAACTTCTGCGGCAGGCTGTCAGCCATCGCGCCGAGCTCGTCCTCGTCGTAGCCGGCAACGACGGCGAGGCTCGCGTCGAACTCGTAGAACGATGCCGCGGGTCCGAGGAATTCCGACAGCCGGCCGCGGCCCAGGTTGCGCAGCAGGTCATAGAGCCACAGGCGATCTTGGGCGGCGGCGTAGCCGACGCCGTACATCGCGTCCCGGCGGTTGCCAGCGCGGATGAACGGCACGCCCCAGCCATCGCGCCGGATCAGCACGCGACCGCCCGACGGCGCGGTCAGGATCTCCTGGCTGGTGACGGCGTCCGGCTCGAGCCCTTCGTGCTTGTAGTAGTTGCAGGCGAGGTCCGACGCCGCCGCATGACCAGCGGCGTCCGTCGGCGGCGCGCAGGGCACGGTCTTGAGGCCGGGTCGCGCGTAGCTGAGGTCGCCGTACAGCGCGAGCTGATCGACGAAGTGATCGGGATAGCGCCGCACCGGAACGCCGGGCACGGGGACGCCGATCCCGCCGGCCGAGTTGCCGTTGTTCCCGGGCGGGAGGACGCTGAGGAAGATGCTGTCCCCGGCGTTCGCCCCCTGTCCTGCCGCGAGCGCCGCCATCACCAGGAGCGTCGTAGCCGCGAAGAGCATCGCGATTCGGGCGCGCATGGTCCCCCCAAGCCGGTCTCGACTGCGACTGCGGCACGGCGCGACTCACCCGCGCTCCCACCGCTCGGACATCTTCGCACAACGGAGGACCCGACGCGGTGTCTTTTGGCGGTAGGCGCGCCCCGGCCGTCGAAGCGCTCGCACCGGTGTCGCTGTCGTGCCGTCAGCCGCCGAGGAGCCTGCGGAATTTCATCGCAACACGCGAACAACCAACGACGGACGAATCTACGCTCCCGCGCCATCCGAGAGCCCGCGGGGAAACGCGCTCGGCGGGAAGCGTTCTCGGCGACCGGCGGCGACGCGCAAAGCGCGGAAAAGCTCGGCAAGGTCCACCTCCCGACCTCCTGCAGGCTAGCCGCGCAAGCGCAGTTCGATCTCGCCGTCGCCTGGCTGCACTCCTTCGCGTTCCGCGACGCGATCAAGAACTTCGAGGTCGTCGCCCACGCAGACCCGAAGTGCGGCATCGCGTACTGGGGCGCGGCCGTCGCGTGGCTCGGCAACCCTCTCGGCGGCCCGCCGAGCGCAACGTGGCTCAGGAGCGGCTCCGAGGCGGCAGCCTAGGCGAAGGCCGTCGGCGCCGGCACCTCGTGTGAGCGGGACTACATCGACGCGATCAACGCATTCTACCAGGACGCCGACAAGGTCCCGCACCCGCCGCGCGCGGTCGCGTACGAGAAGGCCATGGACGCCGTCGCTGCGAGGTATCCGACCGATACCGAAGCGTCGATCTTCTACGCGCTCTCGCTCAACACCACGCTGAACCCTAACGACAAGACGTACGCCACCCAGCTCAAGGCCGCCGGCATCCTCGGGCAGATCTTCGCCAAGCAGCCGGATCACCCGGGCGTGGCGCCCTACCCGATCCACAGCTCCGACTTCCCGCCGATCGCCGCGAACGGTCTCGGCGCGGCGCGCCAGCTCGCACGCGACAAGGACGCGGCCGACCTCCTCCTCGAGATCCGGCGCATCGACAAGATCGATACCGAGAACTTCGCGGCCGCCTTCGCGTTCGCCGCGATCCCGGCGCGCGACGCGATCGAGCGCCGGCAGTGGAGCGACGCCGCGCAGCTTCCCGTGCACCCGCAGAGCCTCTGGTGGTCGAAGTTCCCCCAGGTCGCGACGGACTGGTAGCGCCGGCCGACAAGCGCGGCCGGGCCGGCCCCGGCTCGCGGTACACCTCGAGGACGCGGTCGACGAGGTTGACGATCCAATAGTCGCCGATGCCGGCCCGCGCGTAGAGGCTCCCCTTGTCCTCGCGGTCTCTCCTCAGGCTCGACTCCGCGACCCCGACGATGAGCACCGCATGGGTCGGATGTGTCGCCGGAACGAGGGGGCGGCGCAGTTGCGTATCCCGAGGGCGTGGTCTATCCTCGACCGGTCCGCCGGCCGGCGGCGACGCCGGTCGGCCAATTCGCTGATGGAGGTAGACCGCCATGATCGTCCCCCTGACCCTGAGCGACTTTCTCGAGCGCGCGGAGCTCGTGTACGGCGGCCGTGAGGCCGTGGTTGACGAGCCCAACCCGCCGGGCGGCGGCCTCGGGCGCTTCACGTACGCGCGCTTCGCCGAGATGGCGCGAAGTCTCGCGGCGGCCCTGGACGACCTCGCCGTCGGCGAGAACGACCGCGTCGCCATCGTCTCGCCCAACGCGGCGCGCTTTCTCGTCAGCGTGTTCGGGGTCAGCGTGTTCGGCCGCATCCTTGTGCCCGTGAACTTCCGGCTCAATCCGGAGGAAACCCGCTACATCGTCGAGCACTCGGGCTCCTCCGTGCTCCTCGTCGACCCCGAGCTGGACGAGCCGCTGCGTCACATCCCGGTCAAGCACCGCTTCGTGCTCGGCGCCGCCACCGACCCCCAGCTCTTCCTGCGCAAGGGGGCGACGCCGAGGTTTCGCGTCACCGACGAGAACGCCACCGTGTCCATCAACTACACGTCCGGGACCACCGCGCGGCCCAAGGGTGTTCAGCTCACCCACAGAAACTTCTGGCTCAATGCCGTCACCTTCGGCTGGCACTTGGCGATGACCGACCGGGACGTGTATCTCCACACCTTGCCCACCTTCCACTGCAATGGCTGGGGCATGCCGTACGCGGTCACCGGCATCGGCGCCCGCCAGGTGATCATCCGCAAGATCGACGGCGAGGACATCCTGCGCCGCATCGAGGCCGAGGGGGTCACGCTGCTCAACTGCGCGCCGGCGGTAATCGCTGCCGTCCTCGACGCCGCGGCGAGCCGCCGCCAGAACGGCGTCGCGGTGCCGGGGCGCGGGCGCGTGCGGGTGGTCGTCGCGGGGGGGCCGCCGCCTTCCCGGAGCTTCGAGCGGATCGAGGCCGAGCTGGGCTGGGAGTTCATCCAGATCTACGGTCTCACCGAGACGGCGCCCCTCCTCACCATCAACCGCGCGCCGGCAGAGTGGGACGGGCTCGAGGCCGCTGAGCGGGCGCGGCGCCTCTCCCGCGCGGGCGTGCCCGCGGTGGGCGTCCGCATGCGCGTGGACGACGAGGGCGAGCTGCTCGCGCGCTCCAACCACGTCTTCGAGGGCTACTGGAATCAGCCCGAGGAGACGGCCAAGGCCATCGTTGACGGGTGGTTTCACACCGGCGACGGCGGTTCCAGTGAAGGCCCGTACATCGCCATCACCGACAGGAAGAAGGACGTGATCATCACCGGGGGCGAGAACGTGTCCTCCATCGAGGTGGAGGACTGCCTGTACCAGCACCCCGCGGTGGCCGAGGTCGCGGTGATCGGGGTCCCCGACGAGAAGTGGGGGGAGACCATCAAGGCGCTGGTGATGCTCCGCCCCGGCGCCGCCGCCACCGAGCCGGAGCTGATCGCGCATTGCCGGAGCCGGCTGGCGCATTACAAGTGCCCGACCTCGGTCGAGCTGCGGGACACGCTCGTCCGGACGGCCACCGGTAAGCTGCAGAAGTTCAAGCTGCGCGAGCCGTACTGGGCCGGCCGCGCCCGCCGCGTGAACTGACTCGTGCATGCCCTACCCCATCGAGGTCAACGACACCCGCGGCGTGGCCTGGTACCACTACACCTCGGGCGAGTTCGCCGACATGGTCGTCGACCAGTTCGACGAGATGCTCGCCCAGTCCGAGCGCCAGCCGCTCGTATGCCCCATCTCCCTACACCCGTTCGCCGACCGCGTCTGGCTCACCCGTCCCCGTGACATCTGCGCGCACATCGAGAGCCTCCCGAAGGGCACCGTGCCGGGAAGCGAGGAC
>JACORX010000437.1 GCA_016179165.1 Candidatus Rokuibacteriota bacterium
ATCGACCGCGTAGACGTGACCGGACGGGCCCACCGCGCGCGCCAGCCGCGGGGTGAAGTAGCCGGGGCCCGAGCCGATCTCCGCCACGACCTGCCCGCGGCGCAGCCCGAGCGCCCGCACGAGGACGGCGGGTTTCTGCCACGTCGCCCGGCGCGGGTTCAGTTGTCGGCGCAGCGCGCCTGCCAGCTCCTTCGGCGTCATAGATCTCCTCGCGCGAATCTCTGCATGGGGGAACGGGGGTGGCCCTATTTGGCACGCGCCGGGACGCGCCGTCAAGCGACCCCTTCCCGGCCGTGGTATCGTTCCTGTGCCGCCCACCCCAACGCGCGGCTGGAGGTACATGATGGAGCTCTACGACGTGATGCGCGTCACTTTCGCCGCGCGTGAGTTCTCGGGCGATCCGCTGCCCGACGCGACGCTCGGCAAGATACTCGACAACGCCCGCTTCGCCCCCAGCGGCGGCAACCGCCAGGGCTGGCGCGTTGTCGTCGTCCGCGACCCGGCCACGAAGCGCGCGCTGGCGGACCTGAGCGGCTTCGCCGCCAAGCGCTACGCCGCCCAGGTGGCAAACGGAGAGAATCCGTGGAACACGATCGACCCGCCGGGCGTGGACGCCGCCGCCATCGAGCGCACGCCGCCGCCGCCGCACCTGACGGAACCCATCGTAAAAGCGCCCGTCGTGCTGGTCATCTGCGTCGATCTCAAGGTCGTCGCCTCGATGGACCAGGACCTCGAGCGCATCGGCATCGTGAGCGGCGCGTCGATTTACCCGTTCGCGTGGAACGTCCTGCTGGCCGCGCGCCACGAGGGCTTCGGAGGCACCATCACCACGCTTGCCACCGCCCAGGAGCCGAAGGTCCAGGCGCTCCTCGGCATCCCGAAGCACGTCGCCGTGTGCGCGGTCATGCCGCTCGGCCGGCCCGTTCGCACGCTGACGAAGCTCAAGCGCAAGCCGGTCGCCGAGTTCGCGATGCGCGAGCGCTGGGGCGGACCGCCGCAGTGAGCGGGCATGGCTGAAAACGATCGGATCGCCGAGTTCAAGGAAGTGGCCGAGCTGATGCCGGACGATCCGGTCGTGCGGTTCGGCCTGGCGGCCGCGTACCTCGAGGCCGGCCAGGCCGAGAACGCGGTCACGGAATACGAGGAAACGATCCGGCTCAAGCCCGACTACTCAGCCGCGCATCGCGGGCTCGGCCGGGCGCTGGAGCGGGCCGGACGACGCGAGGAGGCGCTCGTGGCGTACCGGGAAGGGCTCGAGGTGGCGGCGCGGACCGGCGACCTCCAGACGAAGAAAGAGATCGAGGTGTTCGTCCATCGCCTGGAGACGACGCCAGGTAGCTGAGAGGAGGGCCCCATGAGTCTGACCATCCTGTATTAAGGAGCGACCGCCGTACACCGCCGCGGCCGCCGCGGAGGGCGGGGACCTGTGGGTGCCGGCAAGCGAGCTGCCGGCGGCCACCGGCTGGGAGCTTCGGCCCGAAGGCGCGTGTCGCGGCGACGTGTGCGTGCCCATCCCCCGGGGCCGGGAAGCGGAGTTCCTGCGCGAGCGCCCCGCGCGCTTCGATCTCGCCGCGCCGGCGCGGCTCTCCGCGGAGCCCGTCGTCCACGACGACGCGCTCGGCGTGTGGTGCTTCGGCGAAGGCGCCGCCGCCCGCCGCACGGAGATGCAGTCGCTCCGCGCGCCCGATTTCACGCTGCCGGATCTCGAGGGCCGTCCGCACGCGCTCAGTCGGCGTCGCCCGGCCGGGCTCTCCAGCGTTTCACGGCTCCGCGCAGTTTCTTCCCGGCAAGCCGCCGCCGCCGCGCGCCGGCCGTCGGCGCCGTGTGCACCCGCCGGCGCGGCGCGATGAGGGCGGCCCGGATCAGGTCGGCGACGCGGGCGCGGGCATCCTCGAGGTTGCGCGCCTGGTTGCGAGTCGTCTGGCTCGTGATCGCCAGCCGGCCGTCGGCGTCCAGCCGGTGGCCCGCCAGGACGCGCAGCCGGGCTCGGGCGGAGTCGGAGAGTCCTTCGACGCCCGCCAGGTCCACGCGCAGGTCGATCTTGGTCGCGACCTTGTTCACGTTCTGGCCGCCCGGCCCCGAGGCCCGCACGGCGTGGACCCGCAGCGCCGACGGCGGAACGCGCACCGTCTCCGTCACGACGATCGCCTCGCTCATGCCGTCATTGTAGGCGCCGCCTCAGGCATCGGAATGTCGGATTTCGAGACCTGACCCCGCGTTTGGAGTAAGCTCTTGCGCGATGACCGACAGCATGCCGGGACCGACTTCGCACACGTACTTTTCCCAGCGCCTGCGGCTGCACTACGTGGATTGGGGCAACGCCGGCAAGCCTCCGCTACTCCTGCTCCACGGCGGGCGCGATCACTGCCGGAACTGGGACTGGACCGCCGCGGCGCTCAGGAACGACTGGCACATCATCGCACCGGACCTGCGTGGGCACGGCGACAGCCAGTGGTCCCCCGACGGCAGCTACACAATGGCCGGCTACATCTACGACCTGGCCCAGCTCATCCACCAGCAGCGGCTGGCGCCGGTCACGATCATCGCGCACTCCCTTGGCGGTAACATCGCGCTCCGCTACGCCGGCATCTATCCCGACACGGTGGCGAGGCTGGCGGCCATAGAGGGGCTCGGCCCGCCGCCCCGCATACTCGCGGACCGCGGCGCCAAGCCCATCGCCCTACGCATGGACGACTGGATCGGCGAGCAGCGCGGCCTCGCCGGCCGGATGCCGAGGCGCTACGCCTCGATCGAGGACGCCTTCCGCCGCATGCAGGAGGAGAACCCGCATCTCTCCGCCGAGCAGGCGCGCCACCTGACCGCCCAGGGCGTCAACCAAAACGAGGACGGCACCTACAGCTGGAAGTTCGACAACTACGTGCGCGCCTGGCCCCCCTACGACATGTCCAGTCGAGACATCAAAGACCTGTGGTCGCGGATCGATAGTCCAACCCTTCTCCTGTACGGGAAGGAGAGCCAATCGGGCAACCCGGCCGAGGACGGCCGTGCCGCGCTGTTTCGCCACGCCACCGTCGTCGGCATCGACAAGGCGGGGCATTGGCTGCACCATGACCGCCTGGACGAGTTCCTCCGGATCATCCGCGAGTTCCTCAAGGACTGATCAAAAGGAGCGGCGATGAGCACGCTGAACGCGGAGCCGGTCTTCGCCGTGCACGAGGGCAAGTTCACCACGCAGTACTCGCGGACCTTCGTGGAGGCCGCGCAGAAGCTGCCCGGCGTCCCGCGCCTGACCGCGGCCCAGGAGGAAGCGCTCGAGCTCCACGCCGAGGTGTGCGAGGATCTGGCCTTCACCATGGAGCTCGAGCCCGCCTGATCGGTGGGGGCACGCAGGGCGGCCCGATTGACAAGGTGAGCGATCTGGCGATAATTGACCCACCCTAACCGCCCTATCAGAAGGAGGCGTGTTCATGACCTATCGACGCGCGCTCGTACTGATCCTCGCCGTTGTCGTGTTCGTCCTCGCCGACGCGCCCGGGAGGGGGCTCGCCGCCCCTGAAGGCCAGCTCATCTGGGGCGTGCACGTCTCGCTGGCCCCGACCTGGTTCGACCCCGCCGAGACACCCGGCATCATCACGCCCTTCATGGTCCTCTACGCGCTGCACGACGCCATGGTGAAGCCCATGCCCGGCCAGCCGACGGCGCCGAGCCTGGCCGAGTCGTGGTCCGTCTCCAAGGACGGCCTCGTCTACGAATTCGTCCTTCGCAAAGGCGCGCGATTTCACAATGGCGACCCCGTCACCGCCGAGGACGTGAAGTTCTCCTTCGAGCGCTACCGCGGCACAGCCTCCAAGACGCTGAGAGAACGGGTGGCCGCCGTGGAGACGCCCGATCCGTCGCGCGTCCGGCTCCGCCTGAAGCGGCCGTGGCCCGACTTCCTGACGTTCTACGCGAGCGCCACCGGGGCGGGCTGGATCGTGCCGAAGAAGTACGTCGAGAAGGTGGGTGACGAGGGCTTCAAGAAGGCGCCGGTGGGCGCGGGACCCTATAAGTTCGTCTCGTTCACGCCCGGGGTCGAGCTGGTCTTCGAGGCATTCGAGCAGTACTGGCGAAAGACCCCCAGCGTCAAGCGCCTCGTCTTCCGGGTGATCCCCGACGAGTCCACGCGCCTGGCCGCGCTCAAGCGCGGTGAAGTGGACATCGTCTACTCCGTGCGTGGCGAGCTGGCCGAGGAGCTGCAGCGGACGGCGGGTCTCACCCTCAAGCCCGCGGTCATTCAGGCCCCGTTCTGGCTCTACTTCCCCGAGCAGTGGGATCCCAAGTCGCCGTGGCACGATCGCCGGGTGCGGCTGGCCGCGAGCCTGGCCATCGACCGTCCGACCATCAACCAGGCGCTGACCCTTGGCCATTCCAAGCTCACCGGGAACATCATCCCCAGCGCGTTCGAATTCTTCTGGCAGCCGCCGGCGCCCGCATACGGCACCGCCC
>JACORX010000438.1 GCA_016179165.1 Candidatus Rokuibacteriota bacterium
CCCTTCTTGGGCTCGATGCGCTTGCGCACCCGTTCCGATAACACCTCGGCCCCGCCGCCGGGAAGGGTTGTCTGGCCCGCCGCCTTGAGCCGGGCCAGCACGTCGGGCATGGAAAGCGATGACACCTCCACCATCGTCATGATTTCCGACGCGGTGAAGAAGTGCGGCGTCACATGCGGAAAGCGGCGCCGCGTTTCGGTCACGAGGGACAGGTAATACTCGAGGGGAAGGGTGGGGTTATGCCCGCCCTGGAGGAGCACGGTTGTCGCGCCCTGTCTTGCGGCGGACTCGACCTTCTGGAGGACCTCCTCGACCGTCAGCGTCCAGGCCTGCGCGTCGCCCGGCTTGCGGTAGAAGGCGCAGAACTGGCAGTCGGTGACGCAGACGTTGGTGTAGTTGGGGTTGGAGTCGATGACGAAGCTGACCTGCTTCTCCGGATGGAGACGGTAGCGCGCGCCTTGGGCCAGCGCGCCCAGGTCGAGGAGCGGCGCCTCGGTCAGGAGCCACAGACCCTCGGCGCGGTCGAGCCGCTTGCCGGCCTCGGCCTTCCCGCGGATCTCCGCGAGCACGGCCTAGTACCAGACCTTGACGACGTTGTAGAGGGCGTCCCGCTCGACCGCAACCTTGCCCGCGTCGCGGATCATGCGAAGGATCTGCTCTTGCGCCAGGCCCGGCGGGCTCTCGGCCTGCGCCATGTGGGCGATCTTCTCGTCCTCCAGCGTGCCGTTGACGTCGGACGCGCCGAAGTTGAGCGCGACCGACGCGGTCTCCTCGCCGATCATGACCCAGTACGCCTCGATGTGCGGAAAGTTGTCGAGGAGGAGGCGCGAGGCCGCGATCGTGCGGAGATCGTCCGTCGGCGGCGTCTGGCGGGGCACGAGCTTCGTCGTCCCGACCTGGTAGGCGAGCGGAATGAAGGTGAGGAAGCCGCCGCTCTTGTCCTGCTGCTCGCGCAGGCGCACGAGGTGCTCGACCCGCTCGGCCATGGTCTCGATGTGGCCGTAGAGCATGGTCGCGTTGGTCTTGATCCCGAGGGAATGCGCGATGCCGTGGATCTCGAGCCAGCGGTCGGTGTCCGCCTTGCCTGTGTAGTGGAGCGCCTTCTGGAGCCGCTTGGAGAAGATCTCCGCACCGCCGCCCGGCATGGAGTGAAGCCCCGCCTTCTTGAGCCGCGTCAACGCCTCGCGGGGCTCGATCTTCCAGCGCCGCCAGAGGTAGTCGATCTCGGCCGCCGTGAAGGCCTTGATCTGGGTCTCGGGGCGAGCGGCATGGATGGCCCCGATCAGCCGCTCGTAGTACTCGAAGGGCCAGTCGGGGTGATGGCCGCCCACGATGTGCGCCTCGCGGGTGCCGGGCTTGATCATCTCGAGGACGTCCTCGATGGAGTTCTCGAACGCGCCCGCCTCGCCTTTCTTTCGCGCGAAGTCGCAGAAGGAGCACGACAGCACGCAGATGTTGGTCGGGTTGACGTAGCGGTTGAGCACGAAGAAGACCCGCTCACCGTGGAGGCGCGACTTGGCGAAGTCCGCCAGGCGGCCGAGACCGTGGAGGTCCTCGGTCTCGAAGAGGAGCATGCCATCTTCGCGGGAGAGGCGTCGGCCGGCGCGCACCGTGTCCCAGACGGGCAGGAGACGGGCATCGCGGAAGCGCAGGGGGCGTGGCTCGGCAGCCAGCATGGTCACCTCCATTGAAGAGTAGACCGACCGATCGGTCTGAGTCTAAGTACCTGTCCGATCGCAAGTCAAGCATCCCCGACTCGCCGTTCGGCCGGTGACGCTTGACGGCTCGGTCGCCCTGTGCAATAGTCCGCCCGTTGTGCCCACACCCCCGGAGTCCCAGGTGGCCCCCGCGGCCTCAGCGATGAGGCAGCTTGCCCGCCGGATCGACGCATTCCAGGACCGCTTCGGCCGCGCCGTCTCCTGGCTCATGCTCTTGATGGTGCTCGTGGTGTTCACGGACGTGATCCTCCGCTACGCCTTCAACGTCAGCTTCGTCTTCACCCAGGAGCTGGAGTGGCACCTGTTCGGCATGGTCTACCTGCTCGCGGCGGGCTACACGATGCTCTACGACGAGCACGTGCGGGTCGACATCCTCTATTCGCGCTGGCCGCCCCGCAGGAAGGCCTGGACCGATTTTGTCCTGTACCTGATCTTCTTCTATCCGGCGGCCATCATGATCCTCATCACCACCTGGCCCTTCGTGAAAAGCTCCATCCTGGTGCTGGAGGGCTCCCCGGATCCCGGCGGCATCCCGCTCCGCTTCCTGCTCAAGTCGGTGATCATCATCGGCTTCCTGCTCTTGGTGCTCCAGGCCCTCTCGCAGACCATCAAGAGCTACTTCGTGGCGAGAGGCTGGGAAGAGCCCGAGCGGCGCGTGAAAGATATCCTCTGACATGCTGCCGCTCGACCAGGTTCTCGCGGGGCTGATGTTCGCCGGGATGATCGCCTTCCTCTTCTTCGGCTTCCCGGTGGCCTTCAGCCTGATCTTCACCGGCCTCTTCTTCGGGATGACCGGGGCCGCGCTGGGCGTCCTCCAGCTGAACTTCTTCGAGATCCTGCCCCTCCGGATCTGGGGCACCATGACCAACTTCACCCTCCTGGCCGTTCCCCTCTTCGTGTTCATGGGAGTGGCGCTGGAGAAATCGGGGCTCGCGGAGGAGCTCCTCGAGACCATGGCGCTCGTCTTCGGCTCGCTGCGGGGTGGCATCGCCATCTCGGTCGTGATCGTGGGCGCGATCCTGGCGGCCTCGACCGGCATCGTGGGCGCCAGCGTCATCACCATGGGCTTGATCTCGCTCCCGACGATGCTGCGGCGGGGCTACAGCAAGGAATTGACCTGCGGGACCATCTGCGCCTCGGGAACGCTGGGGCAGATCATCCCGCCGAGTGTCATCCTGATCCTGCTCGGCGACATCATGGGCGTCCCGGTGGGCGACCTCTACATCGGGGCGGTGGTGCCCGGCCTGGTCCTCGTCGGGCTCTACCTCGTGTACATCTTCGTTCTCTCGTGGTGGAAGCCGGAGCTGGCGCCGCCCATTCCCGCCCAGGAGCTGTCGGCCTTCCGCAGCGAGGCGCTCAAGCGCGTGACCATCGCCCTCATCCCGGCCTTCACCCTTATCGTCGGGGTTCTCGGCTCGATCTTCGTGGGGATCGCCTCTCCCACCGAGGCGGCGTCGGTCGGCGCCGCGGGCGGCTTGATCCTCACCATGGTCAAGGGCCGGTTCTCCATGCCCATGCTCAGGGCCGTGATGCAGTCCACCACCCGCATCACCAGCCTGGCCTTCATCATCCTGGTGGGCGCCAACTGCTTCGGGCTGGTGTTCCGGGGGCTCAACGGCGACCACCTGATCCAGGAGTTTCTCAAGGGGCTTCCCCTCGGCCCCTACGGCGTGCTCGCCGTCGTGATGTTCGTGATCTTCATCCTGGGCTTCTTCATCGACTTCTTCGAGATCTGCTTCATCCACGTGCCGATCCTGACGCCCGTACTGGTGACCCACTTCGGCTTCGACCCCCTGTGGATCGGGGTCCTCATCGGCG
>JACORX010000439.1 GCA_016179165.1 Candidatus Rokuibacteriota bacterium
GCTGGTAGAGGCGGTCGGAGACGAGGGCCGGGTCGGCGCCGGCCGCCGCGAGCTCGGCGGCGATCCTGAACGTGCGGGGCGTCGTATTGGAGTAGCGGAAGGAGCCTGTGTCGGTATGGATGGCCGTGAAGAGGTTGAGCGCCACCGCGGGCGTCACCCGGAGCCCCAGCGCGCGCACGAGATCGAAGACCATCTCCCCCGTCGCAGCCGCGGACGGATCGATCCAGTCGACAGTGCCGTATCGCCGGTTGTCGGGGTGGTGGTCGATGTTGAGCACCCGAGTCTGCGGACCGCGCGCGCCCTCGAGCAGCCCCTCCGAGCGGTTGGGATTGGGGCAGTCGGTCATGACGATGGTGTCGAACGTCCCTGGCGCCGACTTCCACACTTGCCAGCGGTCGAAGCCGGGAAGGAAGGCGAGAGTCTCTGGAACGCGATGCGGCCCGGCAAAGGTCACCGACGCGCCGGCGGCGCCAAGCGCAAGCCCGAGGCCGAAGAGCGTGCCCAGAACGTCACCGTCGGGGTGGACGTGGCCGAGACAAAGCACACTTCTGGACGGCTCCGAGAGGGTCTCGAGCAGTTGCGGCGGAGGGGTGACCGAGAAGCCCTGGCTCACTCGTCACTTCCCGCAGGCGCATCGTCGGGCCGGAGCCCGGCCAGCAGCGACTGGATATGCGCCGCATGCTCCATGGAGCGGTCGGGGCGGAAGGCCAGCTGGGGCGTCACGCGGAGGTCGAGATGCTTCCGCAACCAGTTCCAGACGAAACCACGGGCGCTCTCGAGCGCCTTGAAGGACTTGGCCCACTGTTCCTCCGGCCCAAGAACGGAGACGTAGACACGGGAGAGCTTCAAGTCGGCCGTCGTGTCCACCTCCGTCACGGTCACGAAGCCCAGCCGAGGATCCTTGACCTGACGCTGGAGGACCGCGGAGATCTCCTCTTTGATGAGCTGGTTGACGCGCTCGAGCCGCTTACCTTGCATACCCTACAGAATCTCCACTTGAATATCGGTGACGTAGCCGTCCACGTTGTCCTCGATGTAGTCGAGCGCCTTGGAGATGACCTCGTTGGCATGGCGCGAATCGCCCGAGACGCAGGCGACGGCGAGCGTGGCCCGCTGCCAGGCGTCGTGGTGGTCGACTTCCGCGACGGAGATCTCGAAGCGCTGCCGGAGCTTGTCCTTGAGGCCCTTCAAGACCTGGCGCTTGCCCTTGAGCGAGCCTACGTCCGGCAGGTGCAGCTCGACGGTACCGACCGCCACCCGCGCCGCCGACACGCTAGAGGCTCCGAGCGACTTCCTCGGTCGAATAGGCCTCGATGATGTCGCCGGGCTGGACGCCCTTGACCCACTCGACCCCGATGCCGCACTCGAGCCCCTGCAGGACCTCGCGGACGTCGTCCTTGAAGCGCTTGAGGGAGGCGATGGTGTTCTCGCCGAGCAGGGTGTCTCCCCGCTTGATGCGGACCCGCACCGTCCTGATGATCTTGCCCTCAATCACAACACAACCGAAGATCGTCCCCACTTTGGAGATGGGGAAGAGCTGCTTGATCTGGGCGCGCCCGTGGACCGTCTCGCGGATCTCCGGCGCGAGCATGCCGCTGAGCGCCGCCTTGACGTCGTTGATGACGTCGTAGATGACGCTGTAGTTCCTGAGGTCCACGCCGTCGGACTGGGCCTGGCTTGCGGCCTTGGGCTCGGCCTTGACGTTGAAGCCGAGCACGATGGCGTTCGAGGCCGAAGCAAGCATGACGTCGGACTCGTTGACCGCGCCCACTGAGCCGTGGATGACCTTGAGACGCACCTCGTCGGTCGACAGCCGCTCGAGAGACTCAGTCAGCGCCTCGACCGAGCCCTGCACGTCGGCCTTGAGCACGAGCCGCAGCTCCTTGACCTCCCCCGCCTCGATCTGCTTGTGCAGGTCCTCCAGCGTGATCCGCGCCGTGCCCTTGCCCTTGAGACGGTCACGGTCGGCGCGCACGGTCGCGATCTGCCGCGCCTTGCGCTCGTCCGCGACGACCAACAAAGTGTCGCCCGCCTGCGGCACGCCCGAGAGGCCGAGGATCTCGACCGGGTCCGACGGCTCGGCCTTGGTGACTTTCTTGCCGCGATCGCTGAACATCGCACGGACACGACCCGAGTGCTGGCCAATGACGACCGCGTCGCCTTCCTTGAGCGTACCCGACTGGATCAGCACCGTGGCCACCGGGCCACGGCCCCGATCGAGCCGGCCTTCGACGATGATGCCGCGAGCGGCCCGGTTCGGGTTGGCGCGCAGCTCCAGCACCTCCGCTTGGAGCGCCGTCATTTCGAGAAGCTGCGGGATGCCATCGCCGCGCTTGGCGGAGGTGGGGATGAAGATGGTCTGACCACCCCAGTCCTCGGGCACGAGCCCGAGGTTGGACAGCTCGCGCTTGACCCGGTCGGGATCGCTGCCTGGCTTGTCGATCTTGTTAACCGCAACGAGGATCGGCACGTTCGCGGCCTTGGCATGGTTGACGGCCTCGACCGTCTGCGGCATCACGCCGTCGTCGGCCGCCACGACCAGGATGACGATGTCCGTCGCCTGGGCGCCGCGGGCGCGCATGGCCGTGAACGCCTCGTGGCCCGGGGTGTCGAGGAACGTGACCTTGCCGAGGGAGGTCTCGACCTGGTAGGCGCCGATGTGCTGGGTGATGCCCCCCGCCTCCCTCTCCGCCACCTTCGTCGTCCTGATGGCGTCGAGGAGTGACGTCTTACC
>JACORX010000440.1 GCA_016179165.1 Candidatus Rokuibacteriota bacterium
GAGATGCTCGTCTCGCCTTCGGCTGCACCTCGCCCTGCAACCTTGACGGCAAACGGCACGGCGTCAATCATGCCGCGGATGGTCGGGGTGTCGTCGTGCTCCACCGTCTGGCGGATGTGCTTGATCCCGAGCGCCCGGATGGTCGCCTCCTGCTTCGGCGAGAGTCCGATCAGGCTCTTGACCAGGGTGACCTTAAGCGTCTTTGCCACCGGGTGCCTCCTGGCCGTCCCCGTCCGTGGACCTGCGACGGGCGTTGTGCGTGTCCAGAAGCCGCTTGAGGCGGCGGAACGCGTCGATGGTCGCCTTGAGTACGTTGTGCGGGTTATTGGTGCCCAGGGTCTTGCTCAGGATGTCCTGGACGCCGGCCGCCTCCAGCACGGGTCGCACGGCACCGCCCGCGATGACGCCCGTACCGTGCGAGGCCGGGCGCAGGAACACCCGCGCCGCGCCGAAGTGGCCGGTGATCGCGAACGGAATCGTAGTGTCCTTGAGCGGCACGAGGATCAGGTCTTTCTTGGCGTGCTCGACCGACTTCCGGATGGCCTCGGGTACCTCGCGGGCCTTGCCCAGCCCCACGCCCACGTGCCCCCGCCCGTCCCCCACGACGACCAGCGCCGTGAAGGAAAACCGCCGGCCGCCCTTGACCACCTTGGCGACCCGGTTGATGGCGACCACCCGGTCCGTCAGGTCCAGCGCGCTTGCATCGATCTTCGCCTCAGCCACTCGCTCTCCCCCGTCGTCTCAGCAGGCTGCTGAAAAAGGCCCATCTGCGGCGTTGGCGCCCTCGGCCGCACGCTCAACGTACAGGGAGTACGCCTCGCGTGCGGCCGTCGGGCGCCGCCTTGCATCTGGACCTTTTTGAGCAGCCTGCAGGTTTCTCAACATTAGAAAACCAGGCCGGCGGCGCGGGCCGCGTCGGCCAGGGCCTTGACCCGCCCGTGGTACTGGTAGCCGCCGCGGTCGAAAACGACCTTGGCGATGCCGCCGGCCTTGGCCTTCTTCGCCACGAGCTCGCCAACGATCTTCGCCGCCGCCACGTTGCCGCCGCTTTTGGCCTTGCCGCGAAAATCTGCGGAGCGGCTGTCCACCGACACGATCGTGCGGCCGGCCGCGTCGTCCACCACCTGGGCGTAGATGTGGTTGAGGCTGCGGTAGATGGCCAGCCTCGGCCGCTCCGCGGTGCCCTGCACCTTCGTGCGCACCCGCAGGTGCCTGATCTTGCGTCCCACGACCTTGAGCTCGGTCCGCATTACTTGGCCCCCGCCTTCTTGCCGACCTTGCGGCGGATGTGCTCATCGGAGTACTTGATGCCCTTGCCCTTGTACGGGTCGGGCTTCCGCAGCTCCCGGATCTTGGCCGCCGTCTGCCCGACCAGGGCCTTGTCTGCACCCTTGATCGTGATGGACACCTGCTTTTCCACCTCGGCCTGGATGCCCTCCGGCAGCGGGAAAATCACCGGGTGCGAGTAGCCAAGCGCCAGCTGCAGGCTCTTGCCCTGCACCTGCGCGCGGTACCCGATGCCGACGATCTCGAGCTTGCGCTCGAAACCGTCCTTGACGCCGTGGACCATGTTGGCGATGAGCGAGCGCATCAGGCCGTGCAGCGCCCGCACCGTCCGGTGCTCCGAGCTGCGGCCGACCGTCAGCACGTTCTGCTCTACCGTGATGGACAGCGTGCCGGGCACCGTCTGGCTGAGCGTGCCCTTGGGGCCCTCCGCTTTGACGGTCTGGCCCTCGATGGCGACCTTGACCCCCTGCGGGAGCGGGATGGGCTTCTTGCCGATTCGTGACATAGCGTGCGCTCCTGTTGCTACCACACGTACGCGAGGACTTCGCCGCCGAGCTGCTGCTTGCGCACGGCGCGGTCCGTCATGACGCCGCGCGACGTGGACAGAATGGCGACACCCATCCCGCCCAGGATGCTCGGAATCTTATCCTTGGCCACATAGACGCGGCGGCCGGGCTTCGACACCCGCACCAGGCCGGAGATGATCTTCTCGTTCCCCGGACCGTACTTGAGGTAGACGCGCAACGTCCCCTGTTTCTTGTCCTCGATGAGGCGGAAGTTCTTGATGAAGCCCTCATCCTTGAGGATCTCGGTGATCCGCACCTTGAGCTTGGAGGACGGGATGTCCACCTTCTCGTGCTCGGCGCGGCTCGCGTTGCGGATGCGCGTCAGGAGGTCTGCGATCGGGTCGCTCATCGACATGGTCGTCCGCCCCTTACCAACTCGCCTTGATCACGCCCGGCACCTCGCCCTTGAGGGCGAGCTCCCGGAAGCAGAGCCGGCAGAGCTGGAATTTCCTGAGAAAACCGCGCGGCCGGCCGCACAGCTTGCAGCGGCTGTAGACGCGCGTCTTGAACTTGGACGCTTTCTGCAGCCGCTCCGCCTTCATGATCAGCGAGGTCTTTGCCATACGTTAGGACTCCCTGAAGGGGACGCCGAGGTGCGCGAGCAGCGCCTTGGCCTCCTCGTCGGTCAGGGCCGAGGTGACCATGATCACGTCCATGCCGCGCACCTTGTCTACCTTGTCGTACACGATCTCGGGAAAGATCACCTGCTCCTTGAGACCGAGGGCATAGTTGCCGCGCCCGTCGAACGCCTTCGGCGGCACGCCTTTGAAATCCCGCACCCGGGGCAGGGCCACGTTGACCAGCCTGTCGAGGAA
>JACORX010000441.1 GCA_016179165.1 Candidatus Rokuibacteriota bacterium
GGGTGTAGCTCGTTGCCGACGATCTGGATGTCCGGGCGCTTCTTGGCGAGCATGCTGACGGCTCCCTCGGCCACCGCCTTCCCGAAGGAGTAGTCCTGACCGATGATGTAGAGCTTCTTGATCTTCGGGTTGGCCCGGATGACGTCGGTCAGCGCCGCCATCTTCATGTCGGCATGGGCGTCGAAGCGGAAGTGCCAGAAGTGGCACTTGTCCTGGGTGAGAGACGGATCGACGGCCGAGTAGTTCAGGTAGAGGATGCGGTTGCCGGGGTTGCGCTCGTTGTGCTTGAGCACGGCGTCCGAGATGGCGTGGGCCACGCCCGAGGAGTTGCCCTGGAAGACGAACTGGATGCCGTCGCCGGTGACCTTCTTGAGCTGGATCAGGGCCTCCTGCGGGCTCACCTTGTTGTCGTAGCCGGCGATCTCGAGCTTCCGGCCGAGGACGCCGCCGGCGCGGTTGATCTCGTCGGCGGCGAACTGGAACTGCTTGAGCCCGTTCTCCCCGGTGGCGGCGAAGGGACCCGAGAGCGGGTCGACATAGGCGATCCGGATCGGGTCGGCCGGCGTCGCCCCGGGCGCCAGCCACGCCACCAGTGCCAGTGTCAGGATCGCGATGACGACGGTCCGCGGCTTGGACATCGTGGCCTCCTTTTCCGCCTGTTTCGCCTGGACCGTCACGGCCCTCGTCGGCGATGCTACCCTCACATGACGGTCTCGCCCCGTCAAGGCGCCCGGGATCGCGGCGCGACGGCCGATCTGCGAGACGTGAACGAGCGCGCCGGAGCGGCAGATCGCCCGCGATGCCCCCCATTTGGGCACAAGAAACCCGGCCAGGTCAATGGGCGAGATGCGTCACCACGTCCCTTTGGCCAAGCCGCGGCGGCCTCGCTCGACTTGGGCAAATCCATCCAGAGGGTTCGCCCATGACCGCAACCTAATCTCGCATTGTCAGTCATAGCCCGCCGCGCCCGAGTGGCTTCCTGATGCCGCACACGAGGAGTGGGTGGAGGCTGCGCCGAGGCGGGCACTGGCTGCAATAACGCGTTTGCCTCATTGCCCTAGGCTCCCGGTAGGTCGGCGGGCCCTTCCACCCAAAGGTTTTGAAGTGGTGCCGGGGGCGGGGGTCGAACCCGCACGAGCTTGCGCTCAAAGGTTTTTGAGACCTTCGCGTCTGCCAGTTCCGCCACCCCGGCGAGGGTAGGCCGCACGACAGTGTAGCGGGGCGGCGCCGGGCGGCGCAAGTTCGGCTCAGGACTCAGGTTCGACGCCCAGCCCCTCGGCGACGCGGTTGGTGTAGTTGAAGTAGGCCGTCACGAAGGCCGCCTCGAAGATCTCCTCCTCGGACAGCCCGGCGGCCCGCAGCGCCTCGACGTCCGCCGGGCGCATCTCGCGGGGCGTCCGGGTCAGCTTGAGCGCATAGGCGATCAGTGCGCGGTCGGCGCCCTCGAGCGGCGCCGACGCGGGATCGGTCATGAGGGCCTGCACCAGGGCCGCGTCCACCTTGAGCTTGCGGAGAAACTCTCCGTGAAGCCGCGTTCAGTGCTCGCAGCCGTTGTCGGCGCTCACGGCCGTGGCGATCAGCTCCTTGCGGAGCTTGGAGAGCGCCGACGGCGCGCCGACGGCGCCGTAGAAGTCGAGATGCGCGTGGAGCAGCCGCGGGCTCACGCTGTAGGCGCGGTAGAACGGGATGACCCGGCCGAGGGCGCGCCTGACGCGCTCGTAGCCCTCCTTCAAGCGATCTTCCGCATGCTCCTCGCCTGTGACGCTGATCCACGCCATCGTCAGCCCTCCTGGGTTATGGCCGCGCCGTCACCCCGCCCCCTCACCCTACCCTCTCCCCCTCTGGGGGGAGAGGGGGATTCCGGCGGGCGAGGGCTTCGCGGGCGGTGCCGAGCACGCCCTTGGGGAAGAAGAAGACGACCAGCACGAAGAGGACGCCGAAGACGAGGAGCCAGCGCTCGGTCAGGCGGTGGGCGATCTCCGAGCCGCCGAGGAGGGCGGCCAGGCCGCGCAGATCGGGCAGGAGGAGGCGCGCGGTCAGGAGGACGGCGGCGCCGATCAGGCCGCCCCACAGCGTGCCGATGCCGCCGATGATGACCATCAGCAGCACGTCCAACATGAGGGGCACGCCCAACGCGGACTCCGGATTGACGTAGCGCACCCACATGACGTAGCAGCCGCCGATGATGGTCGCCACCACGCTGGCGAAGGACGACGACACGATCTGCAACTTAAAGGTCGGCACGCCGAGGGCCTCGGCGCGCAGCTCGTTGTCGCGGATGGCCTGGAGCGCGCGGCCCAGCGGCGAGGCGACGAAGCGGGCCATGACGAGGAAGAGCGCGGTGCACACCGCCAGCACGAAGTAGTAGGTGACGAGCTTGCCCGTCACGGGGATGCCGAGGATGCGGCCGCCGTCGTAGGCGATGGCGAAGACGCCGGGCAGCTTGGGCGATAGTCCGTCCTCGCCGCCGCTCAGCGCGCTCCACTGGACGGCCAGGATGCCGGCGAACTCCGCGAAGGCCAGCGTGATCATAGCGAAGAAGATCAGCTTGACCCGGAGAGAGAAGGCGCCGATCAGCGCGGCGACGACCGCCGAGATCGCGATGGCGATGAC
>JACORX010000444.1 GCA_016179165.1 Candidatus Rokuibacteriota bacterium
CAGGAGAGGCATGGGACCCGCGGGCGACGCTGCTCCTCTTCCATCCTGCCCTGCGGCACTGGAACGACCAGCATGCGGCCGCGCTTCCCCTCCTCGAGAGCTGGCGAAAGGTCGCCACGGGCCTCGGCCAGGAGGAGATGGCCTGCGCGCTGGAGCTTCAGCTCGCGGTCAGCCGGCGGTGGGCGGACGGTGACGCCGTCCTCGCGGCGTTCGGTCAGGTCCCGTCACCACGGTTCTCGGACATGCGCGACCGGCTCTTTGCGGATTGGCGGTCGCTGGTCGTGGAGACGACTCTCGGGAGCCGGCCCGACGGCCGCGAAGCTCCGGGGTCGGCGTGGGTCCAGACCCTGGTGGACGCGGCACGCGCCGGGAACGACGGCGCGCCATCGTTCCGCCGTGCCGTGCGGCAGTGGCTCCAGGAGACGGAGAGCACGCCGGCTACACTCCGGCAAGCTCTCGACGCGCTCGGGACCCTGACCCTCGACCTGGACGTCGGCGCCGCGCTGCGCCGATCGGCGCCGACGCTCCACCGGCTGCTGTCTCGGCGATCGGAGGGTGATCGTTCCCTGAACGCATCGCGGCGCCGCTTCATCGAAGCATTGGGAGTGGCGGACCTGTTTCCGGAGGTCGCGGAGTTCTGGAAGCGTCACGCACCCCGTCTGGTTCCGGACCCCGCGACCGCCAGTGGGTCGCACTACGACGATTGCGCCGAGTGGCTCGCCGCGGTCTTCGAACTGGACGCAGTAGCGTACCAGCGGATCGTGCGGGGCTGGGCTACCGTCCACGCCCGCCGGAAGAACCTCTGGCTGGCCATCCGCAAGAGGCGACTGCCGCTGTGAGAGACCCGTCCCTCGACGCCTCGCCCGCCCTCCGGCCCACCATGGTGATCGAGCCCCTGCGGGCTCGCGCCGTCGGGTGCACGACCACGGCAAGGCTCCTGGCCCATTGGCTCTTCACCGATTCCGCGGGCGTGAAGCACAGCCGCCGCTCGACGGAGGAGGTCGGGATCGAGTGATGACGCGGCGCCGACCCCAACCGCGGGACCCGCTGGAGGCGGCGGTCGAGGCCGCGCTTCAGCCAGGGCGGTTCATTGCGTACAGGGCTGGCTCGGACTTCGTCTCGAGCCTCGAGGAGATCGCCGGTCAGATCGAGAAGCTCGTCCGTACCGATCCCGAGCGAGCCGGGGGCCTCTACGAGACCTTCCTCGGCGGCTGCTACGAGAAGGCCGAGGAGCTCGACGACTCGAGCGGCAGCTTCGGGATGTTCGTCGAAAGCCTCTACTGCGGCTGGATCAAGGCGCGGCAGGCGGCCGGGTCTGACGCCGACGAGACCGCGAAGCTGCTGCTCGATCGCATGGACAGCGACCCCTACGGCTTCGCGTACACCCTCGAGGGTGATGCCGTGAAGGTAATGAACAAGGACGGCCTCGCCGCCTTCGAGCGTCAGGTGAAGGCCCGCTTCGATGCGACGGATGCCGTCGAGCCGGCCTTGGCTCCCGCCCACGGGAACCCCGCGCACGCGCGCCGCCGCCGCGGTGCGATCCTGCGCGCGATCTACACCCAGCAGCGCGACGTGCGGGCCTACGTCGCGCTCTGCGAGCAGGCCGAGCCCTCGGCCCAGGACTGCCTCGCGGTCGCCACCATGCTCAGGACGCGGCGCAAGCGAGACGCGGCGCTCGCCTGGGTGGACCGCGGTCTCGCGGTGGAGAAAAAGCACCCGCACGGCTCGATGGCCGGGCACGACCTCGCCAAGATGAGGCGCGAGCTGCTCACGAGGCTTGGCCGGAGCCGCGACGCGCTCGAGGAGGCCTGGGCCGAATTCCGCGAGGACCCGAACGAGTTCAGCTACGAGGAGCTGATGCGCTTCGCGCCGAAGACCGAGCGCGCGGCGTGGCACGCGAAGGCGATAGATGCGGCGGAGCGCGCCGAGCTCGGGCCGCTCATCGATCTCTTGCTAAAGACCAAAGAGATCGAGCGTCTCGTAGAACGGCTCCGCACAGCGACCGACGCGGAGATCGAGGCCCTCAGCCACTACCGGACAGAGCCCGCCGCCAAGCGGCTCGCGAAGTCCCATCCGGACGTGGCGGCCAAGGTCTACCGCGCGCTGGGCATGCGCATCCTCGTCGCGAAGAGAAGCAAGTACTACGCCGCCGCGCTCTCGAACTTCGAGGACGCCAAGCGTTGCTACGCACGCTCCAGTCTCCACCGCGATTGGGAGGCGCTCGTCGCCGACGTGCGCCGGGCGCATCATCGGAAAGCCGGCTTCATGACGGGCTTTGAGAGGCTCGTCGCCGGCCAGGGCCCGCGCGACGAGCCGTCGTTCCTCGAGCGAGCGCGGAGCCGCTGGTCGGCGCGAGGGGAGCCCTGACCTTCAGGAAGACAGAGTCGACGGTAGCCGGACGCCGCGGTCCTCGGAGCAGCGGGACGACGGCGATTCACGACGCCTCCCGCTCATCTACGACGGTGGGCCGAGATCCGCGGAAGCGAGGATCTCGACCTCGTCCACGATCGCCAGGCGGCGGTCGGCCGACGCGAGAAAGCGCACTCCCCGCTGGTGCATGCTCGCCACGGTGAGCGAGCCGTTCGTGACCAGGCTGTATTGCCTCTGGTGGCGGAGGCCCCGGCGCATCGTCGCCTCGGTCACCGCGATGATCTCGATCCCCATCGCCCTTCGCGTCCCCGAGCGCTGACCGGAAGATGCTCTGCGCGTACGCCGCCTCCGCATTGAATCTCCGCCACCCCTCGCCAGCTGGATGATCGAGATGGGCACTCACCTTCCCGGCCGGGCGCCGACCGTGCCGGCCTTTCATCACGATCCCCTCATCACGCCGTCCTCGCGAGGCTGCGCGGCCGGCCGGTGGGGGTGCACGGGACGGTAGTAGGCCGCGTACTCCTCTTCCACGAAGGGGTGGCTGGTTTTCGAGTAGCGCCGGCCACGCTTCAGCCCAGTGACGGTGCGCTTCCAGTTCCTGGCCCTGGCCATCCGGCGGACGGCCGTCTGGATGCGGCTGAGGCGGGTGAGGTTTGTGCGGGTGACTTTTTCGAGGTAGGGCACGCGGCCAGCGCGCCAGGCCTCAAGATCCTGCTTCGTGAGGACCCCGAGCTCGCAGAGGAGCGCGGGATAGGTGAGATGCCCCTCGCGCTGAAGCACCGCCGCTACGGCCCGCTCGACCCGCGCCGTGAGGTTCTTGTTGGGTTCGAACGCCACGGGATCACCTGTCTCCTGCGTGTGTCGTCTGGGCCAGCCTGCCACCGCTTATACATCGAAGGGGGATCGGGCCGCAACAGAGTTCGCGCCTCAAGATGATCACGGATAGGACATCCTATCCTTTTCCTTCTTTACGCAGTCACAGCTACTCCCTTACGGCCAGAGTCGGCCAAGCGCCAGCGTCTCGCTCAAGCGCCGGATAGGCCAGATGTCGATGCCCTCGTCCACGCGC
>JACORX010000443.1 GCA_016179165.1 Candidatus Rokuibacteriota bacterium
GTCCAGGGTCTCGAGAACCCGCTCCGGAAGGATGCGGCCAACTTCAAGAAGCACGTGGCCGAGGGCGGGGTCATCTACGTCAAGAACTGCATGTACTGCCACGGGGACAACCTCGACGGCGCCGGCCACTTCGCCCACGCCTTCAACCCGCCTCCTGCGAACTTCACGGACCCCGGCACGATCGCGATGCTGCAGGAGGCCTACCTCTTCTGGCGGATCGCCAAGGGCGGGCCCGGGCTGCCCAAGGAGTCCACGCCCTGGAACTCGGTGATGCCGGCGTGGGAGGACCGCCTCGGCGAGGAGGAGATCTGGAAGGTCGTCCTCTACCTCTACGACGCCACGGGCTACCAGCCACGGCGCTGGGAGGAGGCTCCCGAGCACAAGCACTCCTCGGTGGCCCCGTCAGCGAGGGGCGTGGGCGTGGCCGGGCTGGGGCTCTTCGCTCCGCGCGGGGCCGAGGCGCAGCAGGCGGGCGATCCCGCCCAGGGCAAGGTGGTGTACGAGAAGAAGTGCATGCTCTGCCACGGCGAGAAGGGTGACGGCGCCGGACCGGGCGCCTCACAGTTCGAGCCCCGGCCTCGTGACTTCACCAGAGGCAAGTTCAAGATCCGAACCAGTGTCTCGGGGCAGGCGCCCACCGACCTCGACCTCTTCCGCATCATCTCCGAGGGTATGCCGGGCACGTCCATGCCCGGGTGGAAGGCGCTGCCCGAGAAGGACCGGTGGAGCCTCGTCGCGTACATCAAGACCTTCGCGCCCGACGCCTTCAAGGCGGCGCCGAAGCCCGCCGTGCTGCCGGCGGAAGTGGCCGCGTCCAAGGAGTCGCTGGCGCGGGGCAAGGAGATGTACGAGGCCATCGAGTGCAACAAGTGCCACGGCGCCGGCGGGCGCGGTGACGGCCCCTCGGCGCCCGACCTCAAGGACGACTGGGAGCAGCGGGTACGGCCCGCCAATCTGACGCAACCGTGGAACTTCCGTGGTGGCAGCACCGCCAGGGACGTCGCGACGCGCCTGGCCACAGGGCTCATGGGCACGCCGATGCCGACCTTCATCGACAGCGTGGAGAAGCCCGAGGACATCTGGCACGTGGCCAACTACGTCCGCTCGCTCGGGCCGGACAAGCCCGCCTTCGCCACGATGCTCACCGTGCGGTCCGTCGCCGGAGCCATCCCCGACGATCCGGCGGCGGCCTTCTGGGCGCAGCAGCCGGCCTTCGCCTTCCCGCTGGCGGGGCAGGTCATCGTAGACCCGCGCAACTTTAACCCGTCCATCGACAGGGTCACGGTGCGCGCGGTGTACACTGACAGCGAGATCGCCTTCCACCTGACCTGGGACGATCCCACCAAGTCCATGCCCAACGCCACGGCCAAGACCTTTGCCGACCAGATCGCGGTGCAGTTCGCGGCCAAACCGGCCGAGGGCAACGAGCGGCCCTACGTGCTTCAGGGAGATGGCTCCAACCCCGTCTACCTCCTCCGCTGGGCCTCGGACGCAGGCGTGGGGGAGGCCAACGCCTCGGGGCTCGGCAAGCTCACCCCGCAGGGAGGCGAGACCGTCCAGGCCAAGGGCGGGGCAGTCTTCGCCGACGGCCAGTACCGCATCGTGATCAAGCGGCCGCGCCTCACCAAGGATCCCGGGGATCCGGAGTTCCCCGCCGGACGCTTCCTCTCCGTGTCTTTCATGGCCTGGGACGGCGGGGCCGGAGAGACCGAGAGCAAGATGTCGTTCTCGTCGTGGTACTACCTCCGCCTGGAGGAGCCAGGCTCGAACAAACCCTACTTCATTCCCCCGCTGGTGGTCCTCATCGCCGCCGCGCTGGAGCTGGTCGTGGTCCAGCGCGTGCGCCGCCGGGCTCCCGCGGACCTAAGGAGACACACCTGATGCGTCACTGGACAAGTGTGCTGTGCGCTCTCGGCTTGGCTGCCGCCCTGGTCTGGGCCGGCTCGACCCCGGTCACCGCCCAGGGCGCGGGCTCCATCGTAGGCGAGGTGAAGTTCTCGGGGACGCCGCCCGCTGCCAAGACCCTCAAGGTCGACAAGGACCCGGAGGTCTGCGGGAGCGACCGGCCCAGCGAGGAGCTCGTGGTGGGCGCCAACAAGGGGATCAAGAACGCCGTGGTGTCGCTCGGCGGTGCCAAGGGCCCCGCGCCCACGCCCGCGCAGAAGCCGGCGCTGGACCAGAAGAAGTGCCACTTCACCCCGCACGTCCTCGTGGTTCCCGCGGGCGCCGAGGTGGACATCCTGAACTCGGACGGTATCCTGCACAACCTCCACACCTTCTCCACGGCCAACCCCTCCATCAACAAGGCGCAGCCCAAGTTCAAGAAGGTCCTGACCGAGAAGTTCGACAAGCCCGAGATCATCAAGGTCCAGTGCGACGTGCACGGCTGGATGTCGGCCTGGATCGTGGTGGGCGAACACGCGGCCTATTCCGTGAGCGACGACGGCGGCGCTTTCAAGCTCGACAACGTGCCCCCCGGCAAGCACAAGGTCGAGGTCTGGCACGAGACGCTCGGGAAGGTGAGTCAGGAGGTGGAGGTCAAGGCGGGCGCGCCCACCAAGGTCACCTTCGAGTTGAGCAAGAAGTAGTATCTCGGGCACCGGCCCGATGATTCGCTCGGCGGCGGGTCTCGGCCCGGGGAGAGATTCCCGGGCGTGGCCCGTCGCGCGCGGAGGCCGCGGTCAGACAGGAGCCATCGGATCGGAAAGAGGCGCGGGTGGTGAGAGGAGCGCGGGCGCCGGTCCTCGTGATGGCGGTGCTGGCCGTCTCGCTGGCTGCGGGAGCCGCGGCCGCCGCCGGTGACGCCACGCTCCTCGTCACCAACACCAAGTCGGACTCCATCTCGATCATCGACACCGGCACCCTCGAGGTGACCGGCACCATCCCGCTGGGGAAGGGCAAGCCCAACCGCGTCGTCTTTCACCCGGACGGCAAGACGGCCTGGGTGGTCTACGACAAGAGCCACGATCTCGGCGTGGTGGACGTCGCGGCCCGCAGGCTCGTGCGGCGGGTCAAGATCGGCGGCAACCCGTACAACCTCGCGTTCACCCCGGACGGCCGCACCCTCTGCGTGCTGGACTGGGCCAGCGAGACGAGCAAGGACGAGGTGCTCTTCTACGACCTGGCGGCAGGCCGCATCGACGGCCGCGTGGAGGTTTCCACCTGGCCCGCCCACGGCGTCTTCGGGCGCGACGGCAAGCGCTTCTACGTCTCGGGGGAGACCGCCGGGGACGTCACAGTGCTCGACATGGTCTCCCGGGCCATCGTGGCGCGGGTGGTGCACGGTGGAGGCGACGCCATGGGGCTGGCGCTCAGTCCTGACGGCAAGATCCTCTATGCCGCCGCCGGGGAGAACAAGAACATCCTCAAGATCGACACGGCGACGAACAAGGTCACCGGGGAGATCGGGCTGCCCGGCGTCGTGCACGAGGTCACGCTCACCCTCGACGGCGCCTTCCTCTACACGACGCTCCGCAAGATGAACCGGATCGTCGTCGTCCGCACCGCCGA
>JACORX010000445.1 GCA_016179165.1 Candidatus Rokuibacteriota bacterium
CCACAAGACGAAGGGGCAGGTCGCCGAACTCTTCTCGAAGGAGCTGGGCGGCCGCTTCGAGGCCGACCCGGAGGTGCTGACCGCCGTCGCGCGGAAGGAGTTGCGGCAGAAGTTCCTCGACGCCGACATGGGCATCACCGGCGCGAACTTCGCCGTGGCAGAGACGGGGACCATCGTGCTCGTGACCAACGAGGGGAATGGGCGCATGGTCACCTCGCTGCCGCGGATCCACGTGGCCGTCATGGGGATGGAGAAGGTCATCCCGACCATGACGGACTTGATGGTCTTCCTCGCCATCCTGGCGCGGAGCGCGACGGGGCAGAAGCTTTCCTCCTACACGACGCTCGTGCGCGGCCCGCGCCAGCCCGGCGAGAGCGAGGGACCCGAAGAGCTCCACCTGATCCTGATGGACAACGGCCGCACCCGCCAGATCGCGGGCACGCTGCGCGAGGCGCTGTACTGCCTGCGCTGCGGGGCGTGTCTCAACGTCTGCCCCGTCTACCGCCAGATCGGCGGTCACGCGTACGGCTATACTTACCCGGGCCCCATCGGCATCCTGCTGACGGCCATGCTCAAGGGCGCGGCCTCGGTCAAGGATCTGGCCCACGCCTCCTCCCTCTGCGGCGCGTGCAAGGACGTCTGCCCGGTGCGTATCGACATCCCGCGGATGCTGGTCGATCTCCGCGTAGAGCTCGACAGGGAGAAGATCGCGTCGTGGCCCGAGCGGATGGTCTTCGGACTTGCCCGGCGGATCATGACGTCGCCCGCGCTCTTTCGCCTCGGCGCGACACTGGGCCGCGCCGCCCAGAGGCCCTTTGTCAGGAACGGCAGGTTGAGAGGGCTTCCGCTCTTCTTCGGAAAGTGGACGCGCACCCGCGACCTGCCGCCTGTCGCGTCCCGCACCTTCAGCGAGCGCTGGCCAGATCTCGAGCAAAGAAAGGACCTCGAGCGGCCATGACGACCCGCGCCGAGTTTCTCGGGAGCATCCGCCGGGAGATGGCCAAGACCCGGGGTCTCTTCGAGGCATCGCCCGTGCCGCGCCCCGCCGACGCCGGCCAGGCCGCCCTAGTCGTCAGGCGCCAGATGCTCGAGCGCTGGCCGCAGGCTCTCGAGCGCTTCCGCGAGGAGTTCGCGCGGGTCGCCGGGGTCTTCCACCGGGTTTCGAAGATGGACGAGGTCCCGGGGGTGATCCGCCGCATCGCGCAGGAGCGCCGGGCGACGAGCGTGCTGTCATGGCATCCGGGGGCGCTCGGGCTCGACCTGCGCGGGAGCCTGGGCGCCGGGGGGTTATCGGTCACCGTGGCGCCGGACGGCGACCCTGACGCGGCGGCTCGCGCGAGCCACCGTGACGCTGCGGCCCGCGCCGAGATCGGCGTGACCGGCGTCGACTGGGCCCTGGCGGAGACCGGCACGCTCGTGCTCGTGTCGGGCAGGGGACGGCCGCGCGCGACATCGCTCCTGCCGGCGACCCATGTGGCCGTCTTCGGGCGCGACAGGCTGGTCGAGTCGCTGGAGCAGGTCGGGGTCATGCTGGAGGCTCTTCACGTCAGACCGGCGCTCAGCATGTCGGGCGCCGTCATCAACTTCATCACCGGCCCCTCACGCACCGCCGACATCGAGCTGACGCTCACGCGCGGCGTCCACGGTCCGAAGGAAGTCCACGCCATTTTCGTGGAGATGCCCAACTTCGAGAAGACTCAATGACCCCGCGCCTCTTCACGGCGGCCGAGATCAACGCGATGATCCCACGGCTCAGCGATCTCATGGGCGAGGCGATCGCGCTCCACCGGAGAGCAAGCGCGCTCCAGGAGGCGCTCGCCGAGGAGCGCGAGCGGATCAGGGTCTCGGGCGGCGCCATGGTGGACCAGCACGACTGGAAGGCGCGGGCCGAGAGGCTCGACGGCTACGCGATCGAGGTCAAGCAGGTGCTGCAGCAGGTCCTCGACATGGGCGGTGTGACCAAGGACCTCGAGATGGGGCTCGTGGACTTTCCAGGCCTGGTGCCCCATGTGGCGGGGTCCCAGCCGGTCAATCTTTGCTGGAAGCACGGCGAGGACGCGGTCCGCTTCTGGCACGGTTTCGACGAGGGATATGGACAGAGGAAGCCGCTGCCGTGACGCCGTCGGCCGTCCTCTTCGACCTGTTCGACACGCTTGTGCTGCTGGACCGCTCGCGGCTGCCAGAGGTGCAGGTGAACGGCAAGGCTCGCCGCACGACGGCGGGTCATCTACACCGGGCTTTTCAGCCGTTCGCTCCGGGCCTGTCTTTGGAGGACTTCGTCGACGCGCTCTTCTGGAGCTGGCAGGAGGCGGAGCGCATCCGCGGCGAGAGCCACCGGGAGGTGACGGCGCCCGAGCGCTTCGGCATGATGTTCTTGCACCTCGGCCTCGGCCACGGAATGGTGCCCCCGGAAGCGCTTCAGATGCTGCTGGCGACCCACATGCAGGAGCTCTCCAAGGCCGTGGTCTTCCCCGAGCACCACGCCGACCTGCTGAGGGGTCTCGCGAAGAGCCACAAATTGGCGGTGGTCTCCAACTTCGACTACACGCCGACGGCGTGGCACGTTCTCGATCGCGAAGGGGTGGCGGATCTCTTCGAGACCATCGTCGTCTCCGACGAGGTCGGCTGGCGCAAGCCCTCGCCCGTCATCTTCGAGCTGGCGCTCCAGCGGTTGGGCACGGCTCCCGGGGATGCGCTGTTTGTCGGCGACCGCGCGGACATCGACGTCGCGGGCGCCCAGGGCGTCGGCATGGCCGCTGCCTGGATAAATCGCGATGCGAGTCCCTTGCCCGAAGGGGTGCGGGCTCCAGAGTTCGAGATACGGGACCTGGCCGAGCTCGAGCGCATTCTGGGTGTGTAGTTTCTTGGGTGTGTTGCAGGGCATCTAACGCCCGATTCGGCGCATCCAAAGGGCGAGACCAACACGAAGGCGAGGAGAGGACATGGCACCGACACGGAAGGTTGTGATCATCGGCTCAGGCCCCGCGGGCTACACGGCGGCCGTCTACGCGGCACGGGCCAACCTGGCCCCCGTGATGTTCACCGGCATCCAGCCGGGAGGCCAGCTCATGCTGACGACGCTGGTCGAGAACTACCCCGGCTTCGTCGACGGCATCGACGGCCCGCCGCTCATGGAGACCTTCAAGGCGCAGGCGCTCCGCTTCGGCACCGAGATGATCGCCGAGGACGTGACGGAGGTGGACTTCAACAGCCGGCCGTTCCGCGTGAAGGCCGACGACGCGGCCGTCGAGGCCGACACGGTCATCATCGCCACAGGCGCCTCGGCCAAGCTCATCGGCCTGCCTAACGAGTCCAAGCTCATGGGGCGCGGCGTCAGCACCTGTGCCACC
>JACORX010000448.1 GCA_016179165.1 Candidatus Rokuibacteriota bacterium
CCTCAGAACGGGCGGTCTCCTCCTCAGAACGGGTCGGCCAAGTTTGCGAGCGGCGCCATTATAACGGGTTTGCGGGGGTCGTCAACGGGCGTCCGGTGCCGCGGACCCCCCGCGCCCGGCCTTCAACGCGTCGAGCCGTCGGCGCGCCTCGACGTCGCCCGGCATCACCGCCAGCGCTTCCTGGAGGAGCACCAGAGCCACGACCGTGCGGCCGGTCCGGCGCTCCTCGTCCGCCTGGTAGACGAGGGCCAGAGCGTAGTTCCGGGCGAGGTCGGCGAACGCGGGGTCGCCGGCATAGGCCTTGCGGAAGTAGGGGAGCGCTTCGTCATACCGCCCGTCCTGGGCGCGGAGTGCCCCCATGTTCATGAGCGCACCCACGTTATGGGGGTCCAGCCGGAGGGCCACGCGCAGCATCGCCTCGGCCTGCGTGTGCTTGCCCTGGGCGTAGAGCGCCGTCGCCAGGTTGCTGGCGAACCTCGCCCGGTTGGGCCTGAGCTCGAGCGCCCGCCGGTAGGCGGCCTCGGCCTCGGGGTGGCGCTTCTGGTCGGTGAGCGCCGTGCCGAGATTGTTCCAGCAGATGGCGCACGCGGGATCGATCCCGGTCGTCCACCGCCACAGCGTCTCGGAGTCCTGCCAGATCTTCGACTGGTCCCAGGCTCCCGCGGCCAGCACGAGGACGACAAGCATCGCGCCGAGTGTGACGCTCCGGGCGATGACCGCGCCGATGCGCCCGCGCGCCCTGGCATCCAGAAGCCGCGCGAGGCCGCCGCCGGCCACAAGCGCCAGGCCCAGCCCGGAGAGGTAGCTGTAGCGGTCGTGGGCGAGCTGGTGGCCCGAGTGCACGGCGCCGCTGATGGGCAGCAGCATCACGACGGACGCCGTCCACGCCGCCAGCCCCGAGGGCCAGGTCCTGCGCAGCGCGACGAGCCCGGCCGTCACCGCGACGAAGGCCACCCCCGGCAGGAGGAAGCGCGGGGCCAGGAGGTGGACGTCGATCGGCAGCTCGTAAAGCGGCACGAGCTGCACCGGCCAGAACCAGCGAGCCGGGTAGAAGATGAAAGAGTAGGCGGTCATAGCGAGGCGAGCGCCCGGGCCGTAGCGGTGATAGTCGGTCACGGCCGTTCTGGAGAACACGGCAACGAGCGCCGTCAGGGCGCCCGCTAGCCCGAGGACGGCCCAGGGTATCTTCTCGAGGAGGACGCGCCGCCGGCCGAGCGCCCGTGCCCGCCCGAGCGGGTAGACGTCGAGCAGCAGCAGCAGGGCTGGCAGGGGCATCGCGGCCGCCTTGGCGAGGAGGGCTGCCGCGAAGGCCGCGAGCGAGACAACCTGCCAGCGCCGGTCGAGCGCTGGGCTCCCGGCGGCCTTGAGATAGGCCAGCACGGCGCTGAGGAAAAAGAGCCCACAGAGGACGTCCTTCCGCTCCGTGATCCAGACGACGGACTCGACGCGTAGCGGGTGGACCGCGATGAGGAGCGCCGCGAAGGCCGCGCCCACCAACCGCGCCGCCGGGTCGGGGTCCCCGCCGCCGGGGCGGGCCGCGGCGAGGAGGCGGCGCGCGACCAGGTAGAAGAGCGCCGCGTTGGCGCCGTGGAGAAGCAGGTTCAGGACGTGGTAGCCCCACGGGTTGAGGCCCCCCAGCGCGTAGTTGAGGCCGAAGCTCATCCAGGTCAACGGAATGTAGTGGCCGAGGATGATGCCGGACCACATCCACGCGAGCTGGGGACGCCCGAGCCCGTGGACGCCCACGTTGTTGACCACGTTTTCCCGGTCGTCCCAGTTGAGGAACTCGCCGGTCAGGCCGGGCCAGAAGGTGGCGACCGCGGCGGCGAAGACCAGGCACCCGAGACCGGCGCCGAGGATCCGCAGGCGTGCGCCGCTCACCGGGCGTGGTTCTCGCGGGCCGCGAGAATCGTCTCGATGAAGCGCCGGGAGGCTACGGTGGGATCGGCAGTGGCGCAGACGGCGGAGATGACGGCGACGGCATCGGCGCCGGCCCGAATCACGTCCGCAACGTTGTCCACCGTGATGCCGCCGATGGCGACGAGTGGCACGGTGAGCTCCGGACGCACGCGCCGGATGAGCTCAGGCCCGACGAGTCGGAAGCCGGGCTTGCTGCCCGTGGGGTACATGCTCCCGATCGCGACGTAGTCGGCGCCGTCGTCCCTCGCACGGCGCGCCTGGCTCTCGTCATGAGTCGAGACGCCGAGGATCATGCTCGGGCGTAAGAGCCTTCGCGCCTCGCGCGCCGGCAGGTCGTTCTGGCCCACGTGGACGCCGTCGGCCTCGACGGCCAGCGCCAGGTCCACGCGGTCGTTGACGATGAAGAGGCAGCCGGCCTCACGGCAGCGGCGTTGGAGCGCCTGCGCCACGGGATAGAGCTCGTTGAGCGGCATGGTCTTCTCGCGCAGCTGGACCAGGCGGCAGCCGCCCTCGATCACCGCGTCGAGGAGTGTGGCCAGGTCCCGACCACCGGCTGCTCCACGGTCCCGGCCCCCGGCAGGTCCCCGGTCGAGGATGACGTAGAGCGGTGTGGGTAGGGTTACTTGGGCCACGGGGACTTGGGGGGTGAGGTCAGGGGCCGACTTCGAGACGCGGCAGCGTGTGCTCTCCGGAGAGGAAGACGGGGTCGGCCAAGAGCTTCTGGTGGTAGGGGATGGTGGTCTTGACGCCTTCCACGTGCGTCTCGGAGAGCGCCCGCTGCATGCGGGCGATGGCCTCGGCCCGGTCGCGACCGTGAACGATGATCTTCGCGATGAGCGAGTCGTAGTACGGCGGCACGACCGCCCCCGGCATGAGGTGGCTGTCCACCCGCACGCCGTACCCCCCGGGCGGCAGCCACGCCGTCACCGTGCCCGGCGAGGGGACGAAGTGCTCCGGATCCTCGGCGTTGATGCGGCACTCGATGGCGTGGCCGCGCACCGTGATCGCGCGCTGCCTGTAGCCGAGGGGCTCGCCCGAGGCGATGCGGATCTGCTCCCGGACGAGATCGATGCCCGTGACCATCTCGGTGACGGGGTGCTCGACCTGGATCCGTGTGTTC
>JACORX010000449.1 GCA_016179165.1 Candidatus Rokuibacteriota bacterium
CCTCGGGGGTTTCCGCCCCGGCCTCTTCCTGCTCGGCCTCCTCCAGGCTGCCGGAGGCGAGGACCGACTTGAGGCTCTTCGTGCTCTCGCCCGACTGCGACGAATGGGCCTCGTCCACGATCACGGCGAAGCGCTTGCCCGGCAGCTCGCCGATCTCCTTCGCGATCACCGGGAACTTCTGGAGCGTGGTGACGATGATGGTCTTGCCGGATTCGAGGGCCTGCTTGAGCTGGCGGGAGGTGGTCTCGATGTTCTCGACCACACCGAGCGTCTGCTCGAACTGCCGCATCGTGGTCTGGAGCTGGCGGTCCAGGACCCGCCGGTCGGTGACCACCACGATCGAGTCGAACACCCGCCGGTCGGCGGCGTTATGCAGTGTGGCGAGCTGATGGGCGAGCTAGGCGATGGTGAAGCTCTTGCCGCTCCCCGCGGAGTGCTGGATCAGGTAGCGCTGGCCGGGGCCCGCCGCCCGCGCGTCCGCCACCAGGCGACGGACGGCGTCGAGCTGCTGGTAGCGGGGGAAGATCAGGTGCCGGGTGCCGGTCTTGCGGCCCCGGTCGTCCTCCTCCTCCACCTCGTGGATGAACTGGCGGATCAGGTCGAGCGCGCTGTCGCGCGCCCACGTCGCCTCCCACAGGTAGGCCGTGGCGTAGCCGGTGCGCGTGGGCGGCACGGGCGGGTTGCCGGCACCGCCGAACTTGCCCTGGTTGAACGGCAGGAAGCGCGTCCGGGGGCCGGCGAACTCGGTGGTGACGAAGACGAGGTCCGGGTCCACCGCGAAGTGGGCGAGGCAGCGGCCGTACGCCAGCAGCGGCTCGCGCGGGTCGCGGTCGGTCTTGTACTGGCGCATGGCGTCCTCGACATCTTGACCATTGAGCCGGTTCTTCAGCTCGGCCGTGAAGATCGGGATGCCGTTCAGGAAGAGCATGAGATCCAGACTCTTCTCGTTCTTCGTGCTGTAGCGGAGCTGGCGGACCGCGGCGAAGAGGTTCGCCGCGTGCAGGCGCCGCGTCTCCTCGTTGAGCCCACTCGCGGGCCGGAAGTAGGCAAGGCGGAAGGCGCATCCCGAGTCCTTGATGCCGGTCCGCAGCACGTCCAGGGCGTCGCGCCGGCCGATCTCGGCCGCGAGGCGGGCGACGAACTACTCCTTCACGGCCGCGCCGTGGTGCTGGGCTAGCTTCTGCCACTCACGGGGCTGGGTCGCGAGGACGAAGTCCACCGCGTCGCGCGGCAGCAGGGAGAGCGTGCGGTCGTAGTCCTGCGGCCCACGCCTCCGGTAGCCGCCGGGCGCGGCGCCATCGCCGTAGGGCGCGAGCGTCTCGCGAACGATCATGGGGTCGCCCGCACAGGCGTCGGGCCCGTTCTCGAGGAGCGCGCACTCGATCGCCTCCTCGAAGGCTCGCTCAGCCACCTTCACGCGCCGACACCCTTCGCGGTGGCTCGGATGGCGCGGAACCGCCGCTGTGCAGCACTTCTGGTGCCGAGGAGGGTCCTGGCGGAAACGGTCACGACCTTCCCGCCCCGACAGACGACCACCGGAACCTCCGCCCGCACGTGCAAAACCCGGGCATCTCGAGCCGCTGCCTGTACCGCCCGGTCCACCAGCGTGCCCGCGACAAAGATGCGTCCGATCCTCGTCAGTCGCTCTTGCTTCATCATCTCGCTTTCGCCTGGAGTCTCTCCCACGCCTTTCGGTCAGTGATGCGCGTGACCACGTCGGCCCGGCCGGCGGCGACGAGCCGAGGCGCCGCCGCCCCGGAATTGTCATAGACGCGCCAGCTTGTCGTCAGGACCCTGTAGAGACCGAAGAAGTTCTGAAGCCCGGCCCGGTAGCGCCGCCTCACCGTCGCTTCCGGGACGCTGTGCCCGCCCATGCGAACTCGCTCAGCCACGCGGCGCACCGCCACCTCCGAGGCTGGTAAGGCCAGGAACACGAGATGGACCTCATAGCCCGCCCTCTTCAGCCTGGCGATCCACGGCGAGAACGATCTGCTTGCGAGGGTGGTCTCGAAGCCGAAGCTCACTCGCCGCTCGGCAAGCGCTCGCAACCTGGCCAGCATCACACGCCCGGCGGCGAAGGCCGCCCGTTCCGGATCAAAGCCCGAGATGCCTCTGGCGATCACGTCGGCGTCCACGAACTCGCTCACGCCCAGCGCCCCCTTCAAAAGCCTCGGAGCCAGCGTCGACTTCCCAGCCCCGTTCGGCCCGGCGAGGACGACCAGGCTTGGTCGCGCGGGTCGGCTCAAACGGTCTCATCCCGCAGGTCGATCTTGCCTGTCACCGCGGCGGAGATGAGCGCAGTCCGCAGCTCCCTGAGGCGGTCGCTTGCTTCGCGAACCTTGGCTATGAGCTTGTCGGTCCGAGCGGTTTCACGCTCCAGAAACGTGGCAATGGTTTCCTGTTCCCGGCGCGGGGGTACGGGCAATGAAGCTCGTTTCAGGTCGCGGATATTGATGCCCCTGATGGTAGCTCCCAGGGCGCCTGCCTCGAGCTGCGCGAAGACGGCCGCAGACTTCAACGCATCGAGTGGCCAAGGACCATGGACCGCAGGGGTGTACGCTACCCGCGCCGCATCTTGCGTTAGATTAGCACCCTCTAGCTCATCAGGAACCATCGCGACTTCACCGATGCTTCCCCGGATCGCGAAGACGAGATCACCACCACGAAGCCGCGACCTGACATACCCGGACTCGATCTCCAGAGAGGTCCGATTGAGGTGCTCGAGACGAAGACGGTCCAGGGCGACATCACCGCCCTTGACGATGGGTACACCCTCCCCGACATTCGGTCCCGGGAGCACGATCCCGTACGTGATCCGCCGATCGGGAGGCGTCAGATGCCAAAGTCGCTTCACCTCCCAACGCGCCGGGATCTGGTCCAGCCACTCGACGCCGGAGTTCTTCATGGGGACGGTTGGGTCGAGGCCCTCTATGACGGCCCGCGTGATGAGGCCGGCGCGCTTCTCCTGTAGCAGCTCGATAAGCCACCGCGATGCCGGCGGCTGAAATCGCGCAGAGCTTCGACCGCGACGTCGATTCCGACCTTGTTGCGGTACTTGAAGCAGTCGGCGACCGTCTTGGCCGCCGAGTAGACGGGGACCGCTACCCCCTCGATGCGGTGGGTCTCGATCCCCTTGGTGAGAGCGGCTCCGGAGAAGCGCACCACCCCGAGCCTCGGGTAGTCGAGCCGCGGCTTGCGACCTTTCTCGGGCAGGGCGATCCACACCTCGGCCGGTGCCTGCGTCGTCAGCTCGTGAAAGCGAAGGGCCGTGAGCAGGCAGATGACACCGCTCGGGACCCGCGTGGCGACCTGGGCCAGCGCGTGGTCGGCGGTAGGGGCGTGATTGCTCGCGGCGTAGACACCGCGAGCCTGACGCGCTACCTTCCCCTTCTGCAGAAGCGCATACAGCCGCCGGCGCGGGATGCCTCGCTCCTCGAGGTCAGCCGCTCGCAGGACCCCGAGGCTGCGGATGACCGCGAGTGTTCGCCGTTCGTCCGTCGCCATGACACCGCCAGCATACAGAATGTCGGGAGTTATGCACAACTCCCGACATTGTGGTCGGCTGGTGGTCAAGTCGCCGCGCTCGGCCCGCACCGAGAGATGGATGCCTCTCGTCAACCGCGGTCTTCACTCGCGCCGTGACGATCCGCGAGTCCCGTGGCCAGGGGATGCAGGACGTCGATCGCCCAGCCCACATCCAAGCGCTCCCCCAGCCAGGACGGGCAGGCCGTGCGCGCGTGGAGGCGGAGCCCTTGCGCCTCGTGCCGCGCGCGAAGGGCCTGGACTGGATCGGCGGGCGTCGCAGCGGACGGCGGGACTTCCGGTAGAAGGCGGCCATCGGGCCGCCGGAACCGGAGCGCGCCGTCGGGTTGTCGATCCACCTGGTAGCCCTCCTCGTGGAC
>JACORX010000435.1 GCA_016179165.1 Candidatus Rokuibacteriota bacterium
CGCCGGAGGATCACCTGCACGAGGTCGTCATCCTGGTCGATCCAGATTTCGAGCCGCTTCGCTTGGAGGCGTCGGCATCTAGTTTGGAGACTCAGGACCAGCGCACACTTGGGGCGTCGATCCAGCTCCGCGTCGTCCAAAAACGACGCCAGGAGCCAGATCCGCGCGACGCGCACGCCCTCCTTTGAATGGAGTACGGCCCTGCGTGGTGTCGTCTCAGGACCTCTGGGACCATCACCAGCGCGGGCACGTCGTCTCCATGCGGGGCCGCCGAATGATACGGACTAAACATACCGGCCCGGAACTCCAAGGCCTGGCACCTCCTGCGAGTCAGTCTGCCACCGATCATCCTTGCGGGTGGCGCGCACCCGTTCGCGTCCGGGAGAGCACTGGTTTGAGATACTTGAAAACCTGGCCACGCGAGTCCGTAGACGGAGCATCCTCGACGCCTAGTGCGTAAAGCCGGTAGCCCATCCTATCGAGATAGTCGGTCAATATCGTTGGCTGATCGGCACCGAGTTGAATCTCGTCGGTCTCTAACGCCGCAAACTGCCGTTCGAGCCTAGCGAGCAGAGCAACCTGTATGGCGTCGGCGACTGGGCCGCCATCTACGAAGGCGAGGACATATCGAACGATGCCCGATCGGCGCTCATGCTCCGTGGTCAGCGAGGCCAAGGCGAAGCCGATGACTTCGGCCCCCACCAGTGCAACTGGCATAAGCACGTTTGGCCTCTCTCGAAGTCGGAGAAGACTCTCTGCTGACGGGAAATCAGGATTGAGGCTTTGGCGCCTCCCCGCGAGTGTCTTGATCTCGCAGCCGTTTGCCTCACGTATGTCGATACTGTTCCTCCTTCCGACGGGCCGAGATGGTTTCACATTCGCCTTAGCGTCACGAGAGGCGAACCAGGCGATCCAGCGCGGCGGCACCTGCCAGAAGATGCCTTGGCTGGACGATACTCGGGAGATCCGCGCTCGTGTGCCGGACTGGTGCCGGAGTGCCAGCAAGTCCAATCGCCGCGCAAGACCAGACTCCGGGAGGAACTGGGCTGTGCCCAGAATCAGGCGCCTCATCGCAAACGCGGATCTTCTCGTCGACGGCGCACCGTCTTGCCATCGTCAGGAGACGAGACTGCCCCGCCACAGTCGATCGGGGAGAAGCCGAGCTCCACGTCGGCAAGAGCACAGCGAGATTTTCAAGACCCATTCCAGAGAGATAGATCACGCCTCGGAGGTGCTCCAAAGTGCCCCGGGCGTGAAGCACATCCCGGCAATGCCTGGAGCCGGCGGCACCCGCTTCCTCACCATCAAGGAAGCCGAACAGCACCCGGGGCCCGGTCGAACCGCGTATCCTGTGGAGAAGCTCAAGCAAGACCGCGACCCCGGAGGCATTGCACAGCGCCCCCGGACTGCCGGACCGAGTATCGTAGTGAGCCAGGACGAGAAGAGGACGGCCTACCGTCCCGACCTCCACAAGGATGTTCGAACACAAGACCCTGGCCGGCATCCGTATCACGTTCAATCGAATGGGAGGCCGGTCCTGAGCGAGCCATTGGGCGTCGGCCCGCCGGACCGTGACACAGGGAATACCAGCGCCGCCGCTCGCTACAACCTCGGAGTAAAGATCGGGAACATCCGGGTGATACAAGATGACACCGGCTGCCTTACGCTCCCACGCGAGGCGCGTGTATACGCTTGTCGAGTTGGGCCCAACGGGGCAGAGGAGGAAGCCGCCCTGATGGCCAACCCGCGTCTCACTGACCGCGCCGTCACGCCACAGACTCGGGATTCCCCCGAGGGCTCCCGGAGTCGGGGCCGAGCCGAGCATCGGAAGACTTGGAATCACCCGTCCCGCATCAGTTACCAGGATGCACTGCTGATACCGTGGGATGACCATAGAGAAGGGCTGGACTTCCGGTAGCCGTCCCAGACTTCTGATCCTGCGCTCAATGTATCGCCGCGCCTCGGCGGCTTCCGGTGTGCCAGCGGCGCGAGGGCCGATATGCTCGGCGAGCATGCGGAGATGCGACGTGACGGATTGTCGTCTTGCACCGTCCCCCTCCGCGCACACGGCGCCAGGGTGCGCGAGCTCCGAGCCCCGCGGCAGCCTCACTTGGCCTGAGCGCGGATCCGTCATCGCGGGGTTGCCTTGTCATCTTGCCGAGGCAGCGCTGACATGAGCCTGCTCGACGCTTCCCACGCCGGCAGGTAGTTTCCATCGATTTGCAGGACGCTACGCCAAGTCCAAAGCGCTGCTTCCAGCATTCCGGCTCCCTCGAGGTTGCGGGCGTGTTCTGCGAGTGTTTCGACGTCCGTCTTGGCCTCCAACGGTCGGCGACCGCCGTCCTCAACCATCTCCCCTCCTTGCTATCGTTGTGTGGATGCCGCCTCAGAGATCCCAGCCCTCTTCTGCCGCGAGCGTACGCGCGTCCTTCGAGCGCCCGAGCCTGACGCACAGTGACAGCAGCGCGTGGCGGAGCATGGCGCGCTCCAGTCCAGCTTGGAGCGCATGTTGGAGGCTGTCGCTGCCCGCTTGTTCTCTTCGCAGGAGGCGCAGCGCGCGCTCCAGATGCTTCCGGGCCGCGCGCGGACGCCCCTGAGCGAGGTGCGCGAGACCGATCAAGCGGTAGATGCTCCCATTCTCGGGCTGCTCCCTGAGGATCTCTTTCAACAGCGCCACGGCTGCAGAGAGATTCCCCGCCCTAAAATGCCGGAACGCTGGCCAGCACTGGTCACGCCACATGTCTCGTGGATCACTGAACTGGCGCTAAACCGCGGCCATGACGCCACAATATTCTCGAGGAGTAAGCATAACCTGGAGATCTTCCAGAGGAATCCGGTGCCCGCCCACATAAAAGCCCATGGCTGACGGAGTTGGTCAATAGCATTCGGCGTACCAGCGGTCGATGAGCGCGCCGTCATGAACAAATCCATCGGCCGCTGCCCAGGGTGCCATCATGAAACTGCAAGAACTGCAGAAGCTCAATGGATGGGAAACGCCAGATGCGTTGCTGAAGAAAGGAGTTCAAGGCGGATCGCTACTCATCCGAAATCGAGTCAACGAGAGCGAAGGGGCGAGGAGCGATCTGCCAGATCGAAGAGAAAGTGAAGTTTCGGGTCCACACTCCGAATCAGGGGAACCAGAATGCGCTGTAGGACGAGACGTCAACGAAACGAGACCTGAGGCCGCAAAACTTGCAGATGCACCGAGCGCTGCCTGGCTCAGCGAGCTGATTTATGTTGTCTGGTGGGGGATGATCGGAAGTGTCGTGCTAGGCGGTATTCTGGCTGGGCTAGCCGTGCTATTCGAGCTTCGCGCCCAACGAAGAGGCAGGCATCACGTAGGGCGTGGATCGACGGACACGGTGAGGTAGCCCGCTAGCCCGGGTTTGGCAGCCACCGAAAAGGGGACACTGCCCCGCCGCAATCTCCTGGACATGTCGCGCAGCGGCTACTACGCTTGGCGGCACCGGCACGCGTGCCTCGAAACCCGCCGGCGGCGCCCTGCTGCGTGACCAAGCCGTCCCGACACCGCTACCCCATTCACTGTCCACGAAACCCGAGCTACATCAGGTTGACCGTGTACGCGACCCGTGCTAGAACCTGGGGCACTTCAACCGCAGCGCGAGCCGCAACGCGGCGACTCTAGGTACTGCATTGCGAGCCGCAGGACGTCGCGGGGCTGGGGCCCCACCGTCCGAGGCGAGTTTTCTAGGGGAGGCCCCGCCCATGGATCTGAACTACACGCCCGAGGACATCGCCTTCCGCAAGCAGGCGCGGACCTGGATCGAGCAGAACCTGCCGAAGAAGGAGATCCGCACCCTCGAGGACCGGCTCGCCTGGCACCGGAAGCTCTTCGACGCCGGCTACCTCGGCATGGGCTGGCCCAAGGAGTACGGCGGCGGCGGCGCCCGGCCGATGGAGCAGGCCGTCGTGGCCGACGAGATGGCGCGGGCCAACGCGCCGGCGCCGACCAACAGCCTGGGCCTCGGCATCGTCGGGCCGACCATCGTCGTCCACGGCACGGACGCCCAGAAGCGCCGCTACCTCAAGAAGATCCTCTCGGCCGAGGAGCTGTGGTGCCAGCTCTACTCCGAGCCCAACGCCGGTTCCGATCTGGCCGCGCTCCGGACATCCGCCGTGGACCAGGGCGACCACTTCCTGGTCAACGGCCAGAAGATCTGGACGAGCGCCGGCGCCATCGCCGACTGGGGCCTTCTCCTCGCGCGCACCGACACCAAGGTCGCCAAGCACAAGGGCATCTCCTGCTTCCTCATGAACATGCGCCAGCCGGGCGTGGACGTGCGCCCGCTCAAGCAGATCACGGGCTCGTCCGAGTTCTGCGAGGTCTACATGACCAACGCCCGCGACGAGAAGAGCTACCAGATCGGCAAGCTCGGCGAGGGGTGGGCGATCGCGCAGACAACGCTCGGGTACGAGCTGGGGGGGCGGGCGCTGGCCCGCATCACGAACTACGCCTCGCAGCACTCGCGGCTGGTCGAGGCGGCGAAGCGCATGCGCCGCCACGGCAAACCGCTGATCGAGGATCCACTCGTCCGCCAGAAGCTCGGGCGGATCTGGGCCGAGATCGAAGTCGAGCGCTACCAGGCGCTCCGGACGCTCACGCTGCTCGAGCGCGGCGAGCATCCGGGCGCGGGCGGATCGCTGACGAAGCTGTCGTACTCCGAGCTCGAGAAGCGCTTCATGGAGCTGGCGCTCGAGATCCTCGGCCCCTACGGACAGCTGACCGAGGGCGCGCCCAAGGAATTCCAGCTCGAGATCGACACGGCCGTCGGCGAGCGGGGCTCGTGGGCCTACGCCTACCTCTGGTCGCGCGCCGGCACCATCTACGCCGGCTCCTCGGAGATCCAGAAGAACGTGATCGGCGAGCGCATCCTCGGCCTGCCGAAAGAGACCCGCGCCGACCGGGTGGGAGGCAAAGCGTGAACTTCTCGTTCAGCGACGACCAGATCTTATTGAAAAACTCCGTCCGTGCGGCGCTCGATGAGCAGTGCAAGCCCGAGCACGTGCGGGCGATGTTCGACGACCCCAAGGGCTACAGCGCGGAGCTCTGGGGCGAAATGGCCAAGCTGGGCTGGCTCGGCCTACCCTTCCCCGAGGAGCAGGGCGGCGCGGGCCTGGGCCTGGTCGAGCTCGCTCTCCTGCTCGAGGAGATGGGCCGCGCGGCCTACCCCGGCCCCTTCTTCACCACGGTCGTGCTTGGCGGCCTCGGCCTGATGCTCGGCGGCAGTGCCGCGCAGAAGGACAAGTGGCTCTCCGCCTTCGCCTCCGGCAAGGCCCGCGCGACGGCGGCGCTCCTCGAGGAACACCTCGACTGGGACCCGGCCGCAACAGCCGCGACGGCCCCCAAAGCGGGAAGCGGGTGGACGCTGTCGGGTCTCAAGCGCTTCGTGCCCTGGGCGCACACGGCCGACGTCGTCCTCGTGCCCGCGCGCTCGCCAGAGGGGCTGTCGCTCTTCCTCGTCGACCCCAAGTCCCCGGGCGTCACGCTCACGCCCATGGTCGGCATCGATCTCGGCAGTCGCTGGTCGGAGATGCGGCTCGACAAGGTCGCGGTCGGCGTCGACGCCATCCTGGGCCGGCCCGGGGCAGCGGGGCCCGTCGTCGAGGCGCTCCTGCGCCGCGCCGCCGTGATGTCGTCGGCCGAGATGCTCGGCGCCGCGCGGCGGTGCCTCGACATGAGCGTGGAGTACGCCAAGGTTCGCGAGCAGTTCGGCCAGCCTATCGGCTCCTACCAGGCCATCCGCCACCGCTGCGCCGAGATGCTGCTCGAGGCCGAGAACGCGCACGCCGCCGTCTACTACGCCGCGTGGGCGCTGACGGCCGGCGCCGAAGACGCCGCGGTCGCCGCGTCCATCTGCAAGTCTTACGTGAACGAGGCGGCGCGGAAGGTCTGCGGCGACGCCATCCAGGTGCATGGCGGCATCGGCTTCACCTGGGAGTATGACCTGCACCTCTACATGAAGCGGGCCAAGGGGCTGGAGCCGCTGTACGGCGACACGGAGTACCACCGGGAGCTGATCACGCGGCACGTGACGTCTTCGCGGTAATGCCAGAGGCCCGCGGCCCGCTCGACGGCGTCACGGTCGTCGACCTGACGTCGTACATCGCCGGCTCCTACAGCGCCATGATGCTGGGCGACCTGGGCGCCCGCGTCATCAAGGTGGAGGGGCTCGAAGGTGACTCCTTCCGCGAGCTGCCGGGCTTCTACGGCTGGAATCGCGGCAAGCGATCCCTCGCCGTCAACCTCAAGGATCCCGACGGCAGCGCCGTGATCGGCCGGCTCGCCAAGACCGCCGATGTCGTGATGGAGAACATGAGGCCGGGCGTGGTGGAGAGGCTCGGCGTGGACTACGAATCGCTCCGCCGCGTCAACAGCCGCTTGATCTACTGCTCGGTCAGCGCCTTCGGGCCCGAAGGCCCCGAGCGCGACCGGCCGGGCTACGATCCCGTGTTCCAGGCGATGGGCGGCGTGATGACACTCCAGGGATTCGGCGCCGCGCCGCAGTACGTGCGTATCGCCGTCACCGACTACTACACGGCGGCGATCGCCTGTCAGGCCGTGTTGGCGGCTCTCTTCGCCCGCGAGCGGACAGGGCAGGGGCAGCGGGTGTGGACCTCGCTGCTGCACGGAGTGCTGGCGCTCCAGTCGGGCAACTTCGTGGACTGGCCGGGCCGCGAAATCGTTTACCGAGATACGCCGACGTACCGGCTCTACCGAGCGGGTGACGGCCGGTGGTTCTTCCTCGCCTGCGGCAACCAGTCCTTCTGGGTCAAGCTCTGCACGGTGCTGGGCAAGCCAGAATGGGCGAGCGATCCGCGCTTCGCCTCCTGGTTCGGACGGCGGGACAACTCCGACGCCCTCACGCCGCTCATGGAGGAGGCCTTCGCCTCGCGGCCGCGGGACGAGTGGGTGCGGATCCTCACGGAGGGCGACATCCCCTGCGCGCCGACCCAGGAGCTGCGGAGCTTCATGACCCACCCCGCCGTCCTCCACCACAACATGCTGGTCGAGTACGACCACCCGGAGGTCGGGAAGCTCAAGATGATGGGCCTGCCGCTCCGCTTTTCCGAAACACCCGGCGCCGATCCCGGCCCGCCGCCCATGCTCGGCCAGCACACCGCCGAGATCCTGCGCGGCGCGGGCTACGCCGACGCCGACATCGCCGAACTCCAACGCCGCGGCGTCATCGCCGGAAAGGATTTGTAACCATGACGGAACAGCCGGTCCGCTACGAAGCGAAGGACGGCGTGGCGACGATCATCCTCGACCGCCCCGACGTGCTCAACGCGATGAATGACCTGATGCGCACGGCGCTCCTCGAGATCTTCACGCGTCTCAGGACCGACGACGGCGTGAAGGTGGTCGTGGTCACGGGCGCGGGCGAGCGCGCCTTCTGCGCGGGCGCCGACATCCGCGAGTTCCTCGAGCTGCCGACGCCGACCCACTTCCGGGAGGCCCGCAAGCGCATCGACTTCAGAGCCGAGATGGAGCGCTGCTCCCAGCCGATCATCGCCGCCATCCGCGGCTTCGCGCTGGGCGGCGGCCTCGAGTTCGCCCTGGCCTGCGACATCCGCATCGCGGCCGAAGACGCCCAGCTAGGGCTGACCGAGATCAACCTCGCGATTATTCCCGGCGGCGGCGGCACCCAGAGGCTCCCGCGCCTCGTGGGACGCGGCAAGGCGCTCGAGATGATCCTGACAGGCATGCGCGTGCCCGCCGCCGAGGCGCTCCGGATCGGCCTGGTCGAGCGCGTCGTGCCGGTTGCCGATCTCATGCCCGCAGCGCAAGCCCTCGCCCGCCAGATCGCCGACAAGGCGCCGATTGCGCTCCGCTACGCCAAGGAAGCGGTGGTGGGCGGACTCGGTCTCCCGCTCGCCGACGGCATCAGGCTCGAGAACGATTTGGCCACCCTGCTCCGCACCACCGAAGACCGCGTCGAAGGCGCCAAGGCCTTCGTCGAGAAGCGCAAGCCCAAGTGGACCGGCACGTAGCGGGGATGGGATGACTGCCGGGGCGGCGCGGCAGCGCGCAGATCGGCCGACGGCGGAGCGGGCCCCGGAGAGTCCCCGCGGTAGAGAAGCCCCAGGTGCGCGAGGATCCCGCCCACGACGCTCGGGTCCTCCACCGGCGTCAATCGCTTTTCATCCCAATGCGGCGGCGGCAGGATTCCTATGGACCGATCTGGGCGATCGACGCGCCGATGCCGTCGCGCGCCGTCGTGCCGTCCGCCGCGAGGTTGTCGCGCCGGGGCGTGTCGAAGTTGCTGACGTAGGCCGTGTCGGCGATGAACGCGATCGCGCACGGGAATTCGAGCGGCCCGCGGCTGTCGTTCTTCGCGATCTCCTCGACCGTGCCGTCCGCCGCTACCGTGACGATGGCGTTCGGCTCGTTGGCGGTCACCCAGAGCTTGCCGGCGCGGTCGAACGCGATGCCGTCGGCACCGTGCAGCCGCGCGTCCTGCACGAGCAGCGTGGGCTTGCCGGCCTTGCCGTCCGCGCCGATCTCGACGCGCCAGATCGCGCCCCGCGCTGTGTCGGCCACGTGGAGGGCCCCCTTCGCGTCGAAGGCAAGGCCGTTCGCGACGATCGACTGCTGCGTCTTGCCGTCCGGCAGCATGCGGGCGTGCGGCTCGATCTTCACGACCACCTCCGCGGCGCCGCCCTGCGGCGACACGCGGTAGAGGCTCCCGCTTCGCCCACCCGAGACGTACAGATGGTCGCGGCGGTCGAAGACGATGCCGTTGGCGCCCTCGACGCCCGTCGCGTGAGTGTCCGCAAAGCCCGGCCTGTCGGGTGAGAGATCGCCCGCCTTGATGCGCGCGATCTCCTTGAAGGGCCCGACCGCGATCATGAGGTCGCCCCGCGAGTTGAAGGCGAGCCCCGACGGCGCCGGATCGACCTTCTTGCCGTCGATCTGCCGGCTCTCGATCCGGCCGACGACGACGGGCTGCGGCGATCTCGGGTCGACCCGCAGCACGTTGCCGGTCACGCGGTCCGCCAGGTAGAGCCGGCGATCCGGCCCCGCGGCGATGCTCTCGACGATCGCGGTGCGCTCCACGCTCGCCGGGTCGAGGTCGACGAGGATCGAGACGCGCGACCCGCGGTAGTCGAGACCGGCCGCGGCGAACGTCGGCTTGAACGCCGCGCGGGCGAGGAAGGCGATGAACGCGCGCACGTGCTCGGGCTGCGCGGCCTTCGCGGCCACGCCGGCCGAGTACACCGTGACCTTCTGCAGCTCCCTCGGCAACGAGCCGACCATGGTCACGCCCTTGACCGGCACGATCTCGCTGATCTGGTGGGCGACCAGCTCCACCTCGCCCCTCGCGACAAGCTCCGCCGGGAAACCGCCGGACACGAGCTTCGTCTTCGGCTTCACCGCGTCGGCGATGCCGAGCCGCTGGAGCACGCTCGCGAAGTGGATGCCACTCGTCGCGCCCTGCGCGGGATCGACGTAGGTGATCGACTTCGCCGCGAGGAGGGTCTGCCTGAGCCCCTCCGGCGTCGAGATGTCCGGCCGCGGCGCGCCGTCGCGCACGCCGATGCCCATGCCCGTGCGCGCCAGGTCCGTGCGCGAGCCCGGCACCACGCCGCCCGGGCCGGCCGCCTGGTCGATGGCGACGTCAGTCATGATCACGACATCGGTCGGCTCGCCGGACGCGAGCTTCTGCCGCATCTGGCCGACCGTGCCGAACGTGAGCGTGACGGTGTGGCCGGTCTCCTTCTTGAAGGCCTCGGCGAGTTCCGTCACGATCGTGCGGACGGCACCCGCGCTCAGCACCCTGATCTCGGCGGCCTCGGCGGCGCCCGTTGCCAGGGTACCGGTGAGCATCACGAGGACTGCGATCCATCGGCCAGAGGTCCTGCGCATCGTTCGCCTCCTGGGCGTCATTGGCGCCTGCGTGTCGCCGGCATTGCTCGCGAGGTCAACGGCGGTCTGACGATCGCGCCGGCCATCGTGGCCAGCGCCCAGAGCCCCATCCCGCTCGACCGTAGATGACATGCGGCCTCTCCTCAAGCCCCTCCTCGGCCGCCGCCGGGGGCCGGGCCAACCGAGAGCTGCGAGCGGGACGGGAGCATCCGCCTGTCGTGCGCACTAGTGGGGTCAGGTCTTGAATTCCAGCAGACCAACGGCGCCGACCCGACCGTGCGGCATTCCAAGACCCGACCCCGATCGTCACGCAGACGTGGAGGAGCTCGTCCATGCCACTCGCCCGCCCAGATTCCTGAGACGGCTCACAAATGCCCCACCTGACCCTCAGCGTGAGCTCGCACGGCAGGCCGGACCACGCGGCCGCTCACGAGTATGCCGGACCCTGCTGCTCGGCCAGCGATTGCTCTTCGCCCCACGGGGCGGTAGCATCCATGACCGGATGCCCTTCGCGTACTTCCAGCGGCTGACGCGGCGCCAGCAGGGCATCTACCTGCGGAGCGAGAAGATCACGCAGGTCGTGCTGCCGGGGGCGGCGGCGCTGCGGCCCCTCGTGGCCGAGCTGAGGGCGGCGCTCGAGAACGGGGATCGCGCGCTGACCGAGTCGGCATGCCAGCTGCTCGCGGGGGCGATGGCGCAGGCGCTCGGGCTGCCGCCGGTGCGCGTCACGGTGCTGGCGGCACGGCCGCACGCGCGCTGGGGTGAGCTGCACGGCCTCTACGAAACGGCGAATCGGCCGGGACAGCCGCCGCAGATCACGCTCTGGATGCGGACGGCGCGGCAGAAGCGCGTCGTTGCGTTCCGGACATTCTTGCGGACGCTGCTCCACGAGATGGGGCATCATCTGGACTACACGCTGCTGAGGCTGGGGGACTCGCTGCACACGCAGGGCTTCTACCAGCGGGAATCGCACCTCTTCCATCAACTCGTCACCGACGGAGGTCCCGGCATGGCCACTCTCGAGGAACAGCTGGCGCGCATGGAACGCACGGTCAACGACTACGCGGCCGCCATCAAGGGCGTGCCCGACGCCACGCTGTCGAAGCGGCCGGACGAGAAGAACTGGTCGGCGAAGGAAGTCGTCTGCCACGTGCGCGACACGGAAGAGTCCTTCATGATCCGCTTCCAGAGTGTCATGGCCATGGACGAGCCCAAGTTCCTGCCCGTCGAACCCGACCGCTGGGCCATCGAGCGCCAGTACGCGCGACACGACGTCCACGAGGCGATCGCCGTCTTCAAGGGACGCCGGGACGAGACGCTCAAGTTTCTCCGCGGGCTCAAGCCCGAGCAATGGCAGCGCGGCGGCATCCACGCGACGCGTGGGAAGATGACCGTGAAGGACTTCGTCGAGCTCATGGCCTGGCACGACGACAACCATCTCGACCAGCTCAAGCGCGCCCTCGACGGCAAGCCGTGACCACAGGACGCCCTCGGGAGTAGCCAGCGAGGGCCGTCCCGGTTAACCTTATGCCCCGCGCTGGTCCCAGCTGTGAGACCTGGAGCTACCCGCCGGCCCCTATGGAGTTGGCC
>JACORX010000436.1 GCA_016179165.1 Candidatus Rokuibacteriota bacterium
CCGATCACCATCTCGAGCAGCAGGTCGGCCGACGCGGCGCAGATCGCGCAGCTGTCGCCGCGATGGCGCGCATCGGAGAGGCGTCCGCCGGCGATCCGGCACTCGATACGGATCCGGTCGCCGCAGAGCGGGTTGACGTCCTCGAAGGCGAGGTCCGGCCGGGGCAGCTCGCCCCGAAACCGGGGCCGCCGGAACCGCTCGCGGATGACGCTGCTGTAGATCATTCAGCTCCTCTGGCCCTACTCGGGTAGCTCGCCGCGCGCGGCGCTCTTCCGGTACGGCGGGAAGCGCCACGCGCTGTCGCGCGACAGGAGCCCCCCGTGACCGATCGCCGCCAGGTCGGCATGGCCCACCGTCTCGCCGGCCAGGATCCGGGGTAGGACGAGATCGAAAGACGTCGCCTGGGAAAACATCCCGCAGGCCGGCATGCCGAGGACGGGGCGCTCGCGCCACCGCGCCAGCCACAGGAGGCTGCCGGGATGGGCCGGTGTTCCATGGCGGACCATACGACCACCCGCGAGCTGGAGCCCCTCGAACATCGCGTCGAGCGGGTCGAGCGAGGCTGCTCCCGCGGCGATGACGAGCTCGGCGCCGGCGTCGGCCAGCGTCCCGAGACCGTCGGCGACGGCGCGGGCCTCGTCGGCGCAGTAGTGGACTGGCAAGAGACGGGAGCCGAACCAGTCCACCTTCTCGCCGAGCGCGGCCTCGAACCGGGCGCGCTGCTGGACCGGCAGGCTCGCGCGGGTCAGCGCGCCGATACGGCGGGGCGTGAAGGTCCTGACGGTGACGAGCCCGGTCGCGGCCCAGGCGTGCTCCTCGGCCCGCTTCACGTGGGCCTCGCCGATCGCGAGCGGAACGATCTTGGCGCGCGCCACGGCCTCGCCCGCCTCGACGGGCTGGAGATCGTAGAGCGTGTAGACGGCCATCCCCTCCTGGAAATTGACCTCGGCCAGCGCCTCTCCGCGTACGCGCAAGAGCCCGCGGCGGGTCGCAGCAAGGGTCCACTGCCCGCCGCTGTAGCCCCGCACCTCCACTCCCTCTCCGGCAGCGGCTTGCGAGAGGCGCGCGCCGGCCGGCTCCTCGTGGATGTCGCCAGGATCCAGCTCGAGGACGTGGATCTCGCGCCAGGACAGCGTCAGCAGCCCCGCGGCCGCGCCCGCGTCGAGGACCTGCCCTTTCTCCACCGCGACCTTTCCCCGCGCATCGCGCACGTCATGGCAGATGATCCGGCCTTCGAGCATCCCGGCCGCGGCGTTGTCGCGTAGAATTCTGACCGCCTTCACGTCTTCAGCCCCCGCCCGTCATTTAGGCCCCCGGCGAACCTTCTCGCTGATCGGCAGGCAGGTGGCGCCGCGCTGGACGGCCAGCACCTCCGCGAGGACAGCCAGGGCGATCTCAGGCGCCGTCTGCGCCCCGAGGTCGAGGCCGATGGGCACCCGGACCCGGCCGAGCGAGTCTTCGCTCAGGCCATCTTCTCGCAAGAGGTCGAGTATCGCCTTGCCCCGCCGGCTCGAGCCCAAGAGCCCGATATAACCCACGGGGGTGCCTAACGCGTGACGAAGCACCGGCAGATCGTACTTGTAGTCGTGCGCGACGAGGACCAGCGCCGTTGAGGGCACCAGGGGAACAGCCCGGATCAGCTCGGATGGGATGCCGATCTTGATCTCATCCACGTCGGGGAAGCGCTCGCGCGTGGCGAAGCGCGGCCGCCCGTCCACGACGATGGTCTTGAAGCCGAGACTGCGGGCGAGCGAGCAGAGCGGCATGGACACGTGCCCGGCGCCCACGATCAGCATGATGGACGGCGGCGCGAAGACCTCCGCGAAGATGCGCGTGCCATCGACCGTCAACGTCGAAGACTTGCCCGACCCGATCGGGCCCTGCGCCTCGGCCGCCACCCGCTCGTCGAGGCCTGCCGCGCCCAGGCCGCCGTCGCGCTCCCCCGTGTCGAGCAGGAGAAGCTTGGCGCCGTTATTGGGAGCGTCGAGCCTGGTCAGCAAGGCGGCCCGACCGCCGGCTTCGGCGTGCTTTCGGAGCCGCTCGTAGAGCCTGAGGGTCTCCCCCCCGGGCTCCTTCAGATCAACCGGCTCCACGAAGACCTCGATGGTCCCGCCGCAGGTGAGCCCGATCTCCCACGCGTCCTCGTCGCCCAGGTTCAGCTCGAGGAGCCTCGGTGCGTGCGCCGCGATCACCGAGGCGGATTCCTCGATCACTTGGGCATCCACGCAACCGCCGATAGTGACCGAGCCGAGCACGCGGCCGCCTTCGCCCACGAGCATCTTGGCGCCTTCCTTGCGCGGCGTCGTCCCCCGCGTATTCACCAGCGTCGCCAGCGCCGCCTTGCCTTCGGCGCTCTTCAGCCTGTCCAGATGCTCGAACAATTCGCTCATCGCACCCTCAGATGAGCGGCGAGATCCCGGAGGCTGGCGAGGTTGTGCGCGGCGGCGAAGTGATCCACGAGCGGCAGCGCCGCCGCCATGCCGCGCGTCAGCGGCTCGTAGGATGGATTGCCGAGCAGCGGGTTGAGCCAGACGACCCGGGCCGCGCGGCGCTTGAGGGTCAACATCTCTTCCGCCAGCACGTCGGGCTCGCCCGTGTCCCAGCCGTCGGAGAGCAGCAGCACGATGGTGCGCCGGTCCACGAGGCGGCCCCATGTCTGGTTGAACTCCCGGATCGATTCGCCGATGCGCGTGCCCCCGGACCAGTCGCGCACTTCGGTGAGGCGCCGGAGCGCTCCCTTGTAGGACGGGCCGCGGAGCAGATCGGAGACGCGGGTCAGGCGGGTCGCGAAGGTAAAGGTCTCGACCCGCCTGAAGACGTTCTGGAGCGCGTAGAGGAACTGGAGCAGGAAGCGGCTGTAGAGATCCATGGAGCCCGAGACGTCGCAGAGCAGCACGAGGCGCACTTTGCGGCGTCGCCGGGCGCGCCGCCGCAGCTCGATGATCTCGCCCTTCATGAGGTTGGCCCGCATGCTCCGCCGCAGGTCGATCACGCCCCCCCGCCGGGTGGGCTTGCGCCGCCGGCTCACCCGGCGCGCGAGCCGCCTGGCGATCTGCACCGTCAGCCGGGCGACCTCGTCGAGCTGTTCGGCGGGGAAGGTCGAGAAGTCCTGCTCCATCAGCGCCTCGCGGTCGGAGAGACCGGGCACCTCGAGCGGCTCGTCGTCAGCGGCCTCGCCCTGGTCCCAGTCGTCGAGGGCCACCTGCGCCTGCTTCTCCCGCGCGGCCTCGATGGCGCCGGAATCCAGCTCCTCCTCTTGCCGGACAGGCTGGACGGCGGCGACCAGGCCGTCGAGCCCTTCTCCCTCTTCAGCGTGAAACCTCCAGAACGCCTCGAAACAGCGGTCGAAGGCGGGCTGTTCCTCCATGCGGCTCATGAGGACCGTTCGAAGCCCCAGGTAGACCTCGGCGCGGTCCATCACGTCGACGGCCTCGAGAGCGCGGACGGCGTCCATGACGGCCGACGTGGTCACCGGCAGCCCGGAAGCGCGCAGCATGGCGCCGAAGGCCAGCATGGCGCGCGTGAGGTTCCGGGGCGCCCCCATTGGGTCAGCTCTGGGCGGCGACGAAGCGCCCGATACCGCCGGTGGCGAGCTCCCGCTTGAGACGCTTGACGTCGTCCGCGTCCTTCACGACGCAGCCGAGCGTTTCCGTCACCAGCTCCTCGTCGAGGTGGTCGGCGTGCAGCGACGAGAGCGCCTGGGCCCAGTCGAGCGTCTCGGCGACGCCCGGCACCTTGGCCAGGCGGATGGTCCGGACCGTCTCCATGAAGCGCGAGATCTCCCTCGCCAGGCGCTCGTTGACGCCGGGGACCTTGCGGGTGACGATTCTCACTTCCTTGTCGAAGCCGGGGAAGTCGATCCACAGGTAGAGGCAGCGGCGGCGCAGCGCATCCGACAGCTCGCGCACTCGGTTGGACGTGAGGATGACGTACGGCGGCTGGGTCGCCTTGATCGTGCCGATCTCCGGGATCGTCACCTGGAAATCGGAGAGCACCTCGAGGAGGAAAGCCTCGAATTCCTCGTCGGCCCGGTCGATCTCGTCTATCAGGAGCACCGGAGGTGCTCCCGTCGCGCTGATGGCCTGCAACAACGGCCGCCTGATCAGAAAGGGCGGCGAGAAGATGGCCGCCTCCTTCTCCGACATCGTGTGCGGCGTGTTCTCTTCGAGCTTGATGTGCAGGAGCTGCTTGGGATAGTTCCATTCGTACAGCGCCTGGGCGGCGTCGAGCCCCTCGTAGCACTGCAGCCGAATCAGGGCGGTCCCGAGCATCCTCGCCATGACCTTGGCGACCTCGGTCTTGCCCACCCCGGCGTGCCCCTCGATGAGGAGCGGCTTCTTGAGTGTCATGGCGAGGTGGACGGACGTGGCGATGGCCGGGTCCGTGACGTAGTCGGCGGACTCCATCATCTCGTGGATCTTCCGGATCTCGGCTCTCATGGTCCTCTCAGTTTACCGCGGCCGGTCAGTTTACATCGGATTGTCGGGGGCGCTCAGCCTCGCGTAGTCCTCCGGCGTGTCGATGTCCCTGGGCATGGGCGAGCCGATGGTGACCAAGGCCAGCCTCGACGAGTCCCGTAGGACGACGGCGCGCGCTCCACGATCGCCGGGGAGCGCCAGCAGCTCGGGGAATACCGTCGCGGCGAAGAGAACTGGGTTACCCAGACCGTCGGCATACCTGGGGGCGGCGATGCGTTTCCCGGACGTCTTCAACGCTTCGAGCAGGGCCGGTATGACCTCGGCGGGGACGCCGGGCTGGTCGCCCAGGGCGATGAGAACGGCGGTCGTCCCCGCAGGCAGCGCGCGCACACCGACGCTCACGGAGGAGCCCTGCCCCGCCTCGGGCGTCGGATTCACCACGAGGCGCACGGGAAGCCCCTCGATCGCCCCCGCCAGCGCCTCGTGTTCCGGCCCGGCGACAACGAACACCTGGTGGATGCCCGCCGAGATCACGCGCTCGACCGCATGCCGGATGATGGGCCTGCCCTCGACCTCCAGCAACAGCTTGGGGCGGCCCATCCGGCGGGATAATCCAGCCGCAAGAATGATCGCGGCGGTCACCGCCGCCCCGAAAACACACGCCCCGCGGACGTAAATCCGCGGGGCGCTGGGGACTCGAGCCGGATCACTTCTTGGCGGCCGCCGCCTCCATGGCACGCTTGGCGAAGACTCTCAACAGGTGCTGCTTGTACTCGACGGAGCCCTGGAGATCTGCCTGGACGTCCACGCCGTCTGCGGCGCTCGAAGCCGCCGCCTGGATCGAGGCGGCATCGGCGGGCTTGCCGGCGATGGCGGCTTCGACGCCCTTGGCGCGGGTCGCCTTGGTGCCGGCTCCCGTGATGCCGATGCTTGCCTTGCCGATCTTGCCCCCGCCGTCCAGGGTCAGGACTGCCGCGACGCCCACGACGGCAAAGCGTGAGGCCGGATGCGGGAACTTGGCGTAGGCGCACTTGACGTTCGCTCCGCAGGCCGGGACACGAATTTCCGTTAGAATCTCGTTCTCTGCGAGCGCAGTCGTCAGAAGGCCCTTGAAGAAATCGTCGACCTTGATGGTCCGCCTGCCCTTGGGCCCCTCGGCCACCAACTCGGCCCCGAGAGCAATGACAGCGGCCGGCCAGTCGGCGGCCGGGTCCGCGTGAGCGAGACTCCCTCCGAGAGTGCCCAAGTTGCGCACCATGGGGTCGCCGATCTGCCCTGCGACCTCCGGAAGGAGTGGGCACTTGCTCTTGAGCACGGCGGAGGACTCGATGGCGTAGTGCGTGGTCATGGCGCCGATGACGAGCGTGCCGCCCTCCTCCTTGATCCCGGCGAGCCCCGAGACCTTGCCTATGTCGACCAGGTGCTTGGGCTGGGCCAGGCGCAGCTTCATCGCCGGAAGGAGGCTGTGGCCGCCGGCGAGGAGCTTCGCCTCGTCCTTGTACTTGATCAGGAGGTCGAGGGCCTCCTTGACGGTGCCGGCCTTGTGGTACTCGAACTGCGCTGGATACATGGGCGCCTCCCTTACTTCTTCGATTTGGCGGCCTGGACAGTCTTCCAGACCCGCTCAGGCGTGAGCGGCATCACTTCGATGTGGTCAACGCCGAAGCCGGACAGCGCGTCCACGACCGCGTTGACGACGGCAGGGGTGGAGGCGATGGTCCCCGTCTCTCCCGCACCCTTGATGCCGAGCGGGTTGACCGGCGTCGGCGTCTCGGTGCGCGCGGTCTCGTAC
>JACORX010000458.1 GCA_016179165.1 Candidatus Rokuibacteriota bacterium
GAGTTAGTGAGATCTGGTGGCGCCCTTCTTCCGCTCCTCCTGCCGCTCGACGCGCACACCGTCAACGAACCGCACACCCGCTCGTATCAGTGGAACTAGTTCAGCGCCGTCGACCTCGATGCGTATTCCGGCCATCATGATCGCTCAGTCCGACCGATCGTGATCATGCATTCCGCTGATCGTGATCGCTCGTCGGAGCGCAGCGACGGTGCGTGATTGTCTCCTGTCTACGCCCTCCTCGCAAGCTGAGAAAGCCTTCGCTGGGGGATACCAGGGTAGCGGCCCCCCAGGCGAACGTGGCTCCTGGAGCCTCTACGCGATCGCCGGTTCCATCGCGTGAGCCCTCACGGTCGTTTCCGAGGCCCGGACGGCGTGGCGGCGAGCGGCGGCGGTGGCTCGGCGTCGCCTCCGTCGCGGCCGTACTGGGCCTTGGCCCGCGCCTCCCGGAGCGACGGGCCCGAGAGTGCGATCACGTACGCCGTGTGGATGAGCCGATCACAGATGGAGTCGGCGATCGTGGGCTCACCGATGAGCTCGTGCCACGCCGTGACCGGCACCTGGCTCGTGATCAGCGTCGAGGCCCGCTCGGTGCGGTCCTCGACGACCTCGAGCAGGTCATGCCGCTCCGCGCTCGTGAGGGCCGCGAGGCCCCAGTCGTCGATGACGAGCAGATCGGTCTTGGCCAGGCGGGCGAGCGTGCGGAGGTAGGAGCCATCGCCGCGGGCCACGTGCAGCTCGTGGAAGAGCCGCGAGGCCCGCACGCAGTACGCGGAGTACCCAGCGCGGCAGGCGCGCTCGGCGAAGGCTTCGCCGAGCCACGACTTGCCGATGCCGGTGGGCCCGATCAGGAGCAGGTTGCGGTGCTGCGCGATCCAGGCCCCAGTGGCGAGGGACTGCACGAGGGCCTTGTCGAGGCCGCGGCGCGGGCTGTGCCAGTCGATGTCCTCCAACGAGGCTTGGCGGCGCAGATTCGCTTGGCGCAGCAGCCGGCGAAGCTTGCGGTGTTCGCGGTGCGTCCACTCCGCATCGACGAGCACGCCGACGCGGTCCTCGAAGCTGAGCTCGGCGAACTCGGGATTCCCCAGTTGGCGCTGGAAGGCCTCGGCGAAGGCCGGCAAGTGTAAGGCACTCAATTTGTCGACGGTGGCGTGGGCGAGCATAGCGTCTCCTCTCGGGTGTAGTAGGCACGGCCGCGGATGTTGGGGTGGACGGGAAGCGACGGCGCCGGGGGCGCCGCGAGTGGGACGCGATCGACGCCGCTGACCAGGATGTTCTGCACGGTGCGGTAGCTGGGCGCGCCGAGCTGGGTGGCGCGGGCCGCGGCGGCTTCGAGGCGCGCGGCGCCGTAGCGCGTGCCCAACCGCATGAGCCCCAGGCAGGCGCGGTAGCCTTGCTCGGGGTGGGGCTTGGCCGCGAGGATGGCGGCGACGAGCGCGGCTGTCGCCGATCCCGTCGTCGCCGCCCACGCAATCAGGCGCGACGGCGTCCACTCGGCATGGGCCCGGTGGGCGTGGGGCATGTGCGCGGGGTCGGTCGTGTACTCCCCGCGGCCGTGGCGCCGACGATGCGAGGCGACACGGCGCCCCTTGAGGAAGAGTTCCACGATGGTCGCGGTGAGTCGGACCTCGACCCGCTGGTGTAGGAGTTGGTAGGGGACGCTGTAGTAGTTGTGCGCGACGACGACGTGATAGTCGATGTTGACGCCGGCGTCGCGCCACTCGGCGAACTCGTACCGGGTGGTGGGCAGGGGGCGCAACAGGGGGCGGTCGAGCTGCTCGAAGAGCGCGCGGCGGGAGACGCCGAGCCGCCGCATGGGCCGGGCGTTGAGCCCCGGCAGCAGGTCCCAGATCGCGACGTTCAACTCGGCGACGCTGAAGAACCGGCGATCGCGTAGCACCGCCAGGATCCAGCGCTGGGCCACGAGCACGTTCGCCTCGACGACCGCTTTATCCCGAGGATGTCCCGCCCGGGCGGGCACGACGGCGGCGCCGTAGTGCTGGGCGAACTCGAGGTAGGTGCGGTTGATGACCGGGTCGTAGCGGCAGGGCTGCGTGACGCCGCTCCGAAGATTGTCGGGGACGAAGAGCGCGGGGGTGCCACCCCAGCACTCCACCATCCGCACGTGGGCGGTGATCCACGAGCCGAGATCCTGCGCCACACAGGCCTCGGCGTACACGTAGCTGCTGGCCCCCAGGACGCCGACGAACAGCTCGACGGGCACCAACTCGCCCGTCGTGACGTCGACGACCACCGGGCGCTTGCCGGAGAAATCCACAAACGCCTTCTCCCCGGCCCGATGCACTTGGCGCATGGTGGGCGCGAGCGTGCGGGCCCAGTCATGGTAGTGCCGGCAGAACTGGCTATAGCGATAGCCCTCGGGATGCCGCTGCAGGTACTCGAGGTGCAGCCGCTGCAGGGTGACACCGGGCCGCTTGAGTTCCTGGTGGATCCACGCCATGTCGGGGACAGGTCGCGGCACGCCCACCACGTCGCCGACCCGCTGGAACAGCCGGGCTTCCAGTTGGGCGTCGTCCCACTCAGGCGGCAGGGGCCAGGTCAGGCCCGCCTGCCGGGCGCGACGGCAGTACTCCGACACCGTCCCAGACCCCACGCTGCATGCCCGGGCGATCGCCCGGTGCGACAGACGCTGCGCGTACTTCAGTCGAAGAATCTCTCGGACTTGCCTCATCAGTAGCCTCTCGGTCATGTCGGTAGGGGCCCTCCTTCCCCGAGGGCCACGCTACCGGGTGGACTGGGCTCCCGACGAGCGATCAGGCCCGGAACCGGCGATCACGATCCCCAGAACGGGTGATCACGATGCGCCGGAACCGGTGATCAGGATCGAGCGGAACGAGCGATCAGGATGGATCGGAACAGGTGATCAGAATGGGCCGGAACCATCACGTCGAGCCGCAGCCAGTGGCTCTGCGCGACTTCGAGCAACTTGAACGCCATGGTCAGGGCCGCCGTGCGCGAGCCGCGCCCTTCGTCACGCGCTCGTGCAACCGCACCGTCGCAAACGTGGACTCGATCGGGTTCGTGGTCCGCAGATGTTTCCAGTGCTCCGCCGGGTAATCGAACAGGGTCAGCCGGCGCTCCTGGTCGGTCGTGAGCGCGGCGACGTCCTTGGGATACTTCGCCGCGGCGCCAATCGGAGTCCTTGGGTTTAGCCTCCTGCACATCACCAGAAGGGTACGTCGCTCTTTCTCTTCATCCACAACCTCCTATTATAGCTCCACGCACACTGGATATTGACTGAAAGAATAGGAGTGGCTTCCCATGACCGAGTCAATGTCTTTCAGGCCACGAGGCTCCGATAGATCGTCGCATAGCTTTCAAGCATGCGATGCAGCTCGAACCGTTCCTCAAAGCGTTTCCGGGCGTTACGCCCAAACTTGTCCCGGAGGATCGGATCACGTGCAAACCGAAGCATTTCTGCGGACAGGCGCTCCACATCCTGCGACGGAACGAGCGATCCAGTGGTACCGTCCTCGATAACGTATTCGTTTCCGCCAACCCGGGTCACGACCGACGGAATTCCAGCCGCCATAGATTCGATCAGGCTGACGCTTGTTCCCTCGCTCAGGCTGCTCAGGACAAAGGTGTCCGAAGCACTAAGCCACTCAGGTATGTTCGTCTGGTAGCCTGGCATAACTACGTGTCCACCGATGGCGAGTTGCTCGATGGCGCCGGCAATCCGTTGCCGCTCAGGCCCGTCACCGACCAGCACGAGCCCGCATGCTGGGTAGCGAGCTACGACGCGCCGAAGAGCCTCGAGCAAGCCGTCGATCCACTTTATCGGATCGAGCCTCGAACACAGGATAAAATATACGAAGTCTCCGCGCAGGCCAAGCCTCCGTCGAATTTCGCTTCTCGCAGGGAGGTTGGAAAAACGTTGTCCGTCGACGCCGTTGAATACAACCTTGATCTTGCTCAGCGGAAATCCCTCGACCCGCTGGAGGGCAAGAGCGACGGCGGGCGAGACGGCGGTGATAGCATCCGTCAATGGCCGCATGAACCTGTTGAATACACGTCTCTTGGTCGACGGGACGTCGGGGTAAAGTCTACCGTGCTCCGTGTAGATCACGCGGAGCCTTGGAAACAACAGGCGAGCCAATACACCATAGAAC
>JACORX010000459.1 GCA_016179165.1 Candidatus Rokuibacteriota bacterium
GAAGCCACGGCCGTGCAGGGAGACGTGAGCCACTTCGCCGCCGCGCAGGGCGTCGTCAAGGCCGCCATCGTCGCTTACGGCCGGCTCGACATCCTCGTCAACAACGCGGGGACGACCCATGACGGCCTGCTCGTCACGATGAAGGAAGAGGATTTCGACGGCATCATCCAGCAGAACCTGAAGAGCGTGTTCAATTGCAGCCGAGCCGCCCTCCGCCAGATGCTGAAGCAGCGATACGGTCGCATCGTCAACATCACCTCGGTCGCGGGAATAATCGGCGGTGCGGGCCAGACGAACTACTCCGCAGCAAAGGCCGGGATCATCGGCTTCACGAAAGCGATGGCGAAGGAATACGGCGGGAGGAATATCGCCGTCAACGCGGTCGCGCCGGGTTACATTCCCACCGATCTGACCAACGGGCTGCCGCGGGAGATCACTGCGAACATCATCAAGCTGACGGCGTATGGCCGGGCGGGGACCCCGGAAGAGGTGGCGAACGCCGTGGCGTTCCTCGCGTCCGACGAAGCCACCTACATCACGGGCCAAGTCTTGGCCGTCGACGGCGGAGTGACGTAGAGAGACTCAGAATTGCACCGCTGACCAGGAGGAACACCATGATCGCCGACCGTTATACGAAGGCCGTCTTGACCGTGATCGCCGTGGCACTGTCCGTCATCGCCGCCCGCCCGTGGCTCCCCGAGGCGGGGTGGATCACGGCGCTCCGCCCCCAGCCGGCGCACGCGCAGACCGCGGTCCCCAAGTACGAGGTGACCGTGCCGAAGGCGTGGGGCAAGTTCGTAGGATTCAGCAACAACAACCTGCTGCTCGAGGCGCCGGATCAGACCCTGCGGATCGTCGATGTCGAGGGCAAGTCCCCGGAGTTCCCGAAGATCAAGGCGCTGATCCGCTGGCAGTAGCGTGCGGGCGCGGCGCGCCGGCGTGCCCCTGTCCCTGACCTCCAACCGGCCGGCCCGACGGCCGCGCTGGTATTCGCACGCCTACAACCGCGCGAATTTCTATCGTGTGGCGGCTGGCCTCGCCTGGCTCCCACGCCGCGCGCGGCTCGGCCTGGCTAGACAGCTCGGCCGCCTCGCACCGTGGTGGATACCGCTGGAGCGCGCGGCAATCCGGAACACGCTGGCGTGCGTGACGGGCGCGACAGGATCCCGGCTGGAGGCGCTGACAGTTGCCACGTTCGCTGATTTCGCGATGTGCTTCAGCGATCTCGTGTCCACGAACAGGCAGCCCATGGCACGCCTCGTCTCCCAGGTCGACACGGCGGAGGGCGCGGATCTCATGACGCGGCTGGGGCGAGGGTTCATCTCGCCCAGCGCCCATATTGGCAACTGGGAGCTGGCGGGGCGTCTCCTGGCCGGCCGCACCGCCCGGACGACGCACGTCGTCGTGGCCGAAGAGGAAGCCCGCGAGCTGGAGCGCTGGGTGCGCCGGGACGGCGACGGCGTGCGCTTCGTCACCCGCTCCCGGCCGACCGTCTCGCTGGAGCTGGTCGCCGCGCTCCGGCGGGGCGAGGTGGTAGCCGTGCAGGCGGACCGGGCGCTGGGCACGCGCGGCGATGTGCTGATTCCGTTCTTCGGGAAGCCCGCGCCATTCCCGCTCGGGCCATTCCTCCTGGCCGGCGCCGTCCGGGTGCCGGTGGTGCCGGCGTTCTGCCTGCTCGGCGCGGACTATCGCTACACGGTCACGGTGGCCGAGCCCTTCAGCGTCCCCCGCGGCGGCGAGGTGGAGGCCGCCCGCGCCTGGGTCGCGATGCTCGAAGGCGTAGTCCGGGAGCACCCGACCCAGTGGTTCAATTTCTTCGACATCTGGAACCCGGTTTTCGCGTGACCGGCGGGATCGGGCGCGCGGAAGCTCCCGCGGCGGCGGCATTGCTGCGGGAACTACTTCCCCCCGCGCTCCTGCCTCTCTTCGACACCTCGTTCGTCCGCTTGCATCTTCTCTACGACGAGTTCATCCATCGGCTCGTGCTGGGGGTAGTCCGGGAGACGGGGCTCGAGCAGGCGATGCGGGAGCCCGGCACCCCGACGGAGATCGCGACGCGCGCCGGATTCCTGAGCGGACAGGCCCTGGTGCCGCTCGACTGGATGCTTCGGCATCTGACCGCCCGGGGGCTGCTCGAGGAGCTGTCGGGCGGCGCCGCGTTCCGGTACCGCTCGCTCGGCCCATTCCCGACGCTCGACCCCGCCCCTGTGAGCGAGGAGCAGAAACGACTCGATCCCTCGTGGATGCCCGCGTACACCCTTGCGGAGACCGTCGCGCGGGACTACCCGGCGTTCTTGCGCGGCGAGGTCACCGGCGAGGAGGTGCTCTTCTCCCCCCGGCGGCTCAGGCTCTGGATCGACTACTTCTCCAACGACAATGGCCTCTATGCCGTCAACAACCGCGTGGGAGCGCTCGCCGTCGAGCAGTGGCTGCCCAAGTCCGGCGGCGTGGTGCTCGAGCTGGGCGGGGGGCTCGGCAGCGGCGCCTCGGCGCTGCTGGAGCGGCTGGAGACGGTCGACCGGCTCGGCGCGATCGCGGAATACCGCTTCACGGAGTTCGTGCCCGCGTTCCTGCGCCGCGGAGAACAGGCGCTGCGAACGCGGCACCCGGGGCTGTCACGCGTGACGTTCACGCCTCTCGACATGAACCGCCCGTTCGGGGAGCAGGGGGTGGCGCCTGGGAGCGTGTCGATCGTCTACGCCGTCAACACGCTTCACGTGGCCCACGACCTGGATTTCACGCTTGGCGAAGTGCTGGGCGCTCTCGAGCCGGGCGGCCGCCTCGTTGTCTCCGAGTGCGTTCGCCCCCAGGCGCGGCAGCCGATCGAGTCGGAGTTCGTCTTCAACCTGACCGAGACGTTTCGATCGCCCCGCCTCCACCCGCCCGACCGCCCGACCGGCGGATTCCTCACGCCCGGGCAGTGGAAGGGGGCCATGGAAGCCGCCGGATTCGCGGACATCCGCTTTCTGCCGGATATCGTGCGGGTCCAGGACCAGGCGCCCAGGTTCATCGCCGCCGCGATCGGTGCAACCCGTCCCCTTTGATCCGCCTTGCGGGTTCCCCTCACCGATGACGATCGGCCGGCGTGCGGAGACGGGTCTTATCTCGTGTACGCTGCGCTCACGCTCTCCGCGCGTGCTTGAGGCGCTGGCCGGCCTGGAGGGCGTCGATGGACTCGGCGGAGCGGCCGAAGATGTCCGGCACCGGCCAGCCCCGCAAGCCCGCGTAGGCGTCGATCTGCGATCGGTGGTGCACCTCGTGCTCGAGCACCATCATGAGCAGGCGCCAGCCTGAAAGCGCCCGGCCCGGCGTGTCGATCATCTCGACCCGCCGGGTGAGCCAGGCTTCCGGCGTGTCCCGGAGCCGCTCGGCGAAGCGCGCGGCCGAGGACTCCAGCCACGGCAGCCAGGTCGTCTGGTCATTGGCGTCAGACTCGGGCTCCGTCCAGATCCACCCTTCGTCACGGTAGGCGCTGGCGAAGTAGAACCGCGAGCCGCCGATGTGGCCGACGATCCGGCCGATGCTCCAGCCGGCCTCGCCGCCGATCGCCGGCGGGCGCCACGCCGCCGCAGCGGACGGCAGCGCCGTGACGTCTCGCTCGGTCCGCCGCCGGACGCTGTCGAAGAAGCGCAGGTACGATGCGATGTCGGTGATCACGGTGCCCCCCCGAGCCTACTCTGTCACACCAGTCGGCCGGGCCGAACGGGCCTCCCTACGGGACCGGCGCGCAGCCCGGGAACCGGAACGACGCGATGGTCGTGCTCCAGTTGAAGGAGCCGCTCGACTTCAGGTACTCCGTCGTGTACCAGAACGTGCAGTCGTCGACGGGATCGATGCTCATCGAGCTGTAGTCACCCCACCGGCTCAGGCCCCCGGTCTGGGAGCCGCCTCCGGCGGTGATGCTGTTCTCCGCCTGCAGCGTGCCGGGCGGATCGCTCGGCACCCGACCCGCGTAGCGGATCGACGGGTACGTCGTCGAGCCGGAGACGCTGTAGCCGACCGCGATGTTGCCGACCCTGTCCATGGCGATGCTGCCCATCCAGCGGTGGTTCGTGTCGGGCGCGTAGGTCCCCAGCTGGAACGCGCTGAGCCCGCCTCCCGAAGCGCGCAGCTCGTACCAGCGGATGCCGGACATGGAGCGCAGGAAGCCCGTGGGGACCCGCACCGAATGGTTCACCACGAGGGACTCGTGGTCGCCGAGGTTGCGGTAGGCGAGGCGGTACATCAGCCGGTCGGCGAGGGAGTCGAGCCGCCGCCGGGTTGCCGGCTGCGGGATGCAGGCGCCGCCGTTGCATGCCGGCGTGAACGCCGCGACCGGGATGTTGCTGGGGCCGGTGAGGGTCGTGTTCGCCGGGGTCGCCCAGTCGACGTGGAACTTCCAGACGTCCAGCGAGTTCGTCCCGAAGTTCACGAAGTAGTTGGGCGATCCGGCCGGCGGCGGCGTGGCGCCGTCAAGATCCGACGGCAGCAGCCCGCCGAAGGCGCTGCTCAGCTGGACGCACTGCTGCGTTGCCGCGGCCCCGGCGAGCATCGCGGCGCGGTCCCACGCGCAGACCTTCGCCCCCGCGAAGCTGGTCCCGTTGGTGAAGATGTTGTAGCTCACGTAGTACGCGTCGGGCCACACGCCGATCTTCGGATAGTCCGGGAAGTCCGTATTGCCGTAGCTGAACGCGTAGCGGTTGTAGCTGCCCGTGGCGTCGGAGCTGGTCGACACGGCGACGCACTGGAGGTACGGCTTGGTGGAGACGGAGAACTGGCTCACGATCCAGCGCCGAGCCGCCTTGTCGTACAGCACGATGGGGTCACCGTCGTTGTTGAGCTCGCAGCCCCCGCCGAAGCCGCTCCACACCGTGTTGTTCGGCACCGGTCCATACAGCAAGCCCCCGGTCCCGTCTTTGTCGAAGACCGCCAAGGACGTGTTCACGATCTGCACGACCTGGGTGTCGCCCACGGAGAGGTTCGTGTCCGGCGGAGCAGCGTCGACGGTGTATCCGTAGTCGCCGGCACCGATCCCGGGGAAGTTCAGGAGGTCCGCGGTTCCGACCTGTGGACCCGCGCTCACCTGCAGCGCCCCATCCGACTGCTCGGGCAGGGCCGGCAGAGGCAGCGGGAGGACGGGCCGGACGCGCCGGACGGTCTCACGCGGTGCCGGCGCGATGAACCGGAGTGGCTGGGAAACGTCGTGCTTGACGGCGGCGCTGATCTCGGCACGTTCGCCGGCCGCGAGGACCGGGGTGACCGGCCCGGCGCCCGGCACACCGAAGGCGATCAGCAGCCCGATCCCGAGCACGCTCGTTGGGAAATGTCTCCTCGGCACTTTCATGCTCGCAGATCTCCTCACAGGTTTGAATGTGTCTGGCGGTGCGCCATCCTGATTCTACACGCCCAGACCGCGATGACAAGGGGCGAGACCCTCGGTAGCATGGCGAGAGGCCGAGCTTCGGCCGTCACA
>JACORX010000454.1 GCA_016179165.1 Candidatus Rokuibacteriota bacterium
CCTCAGGCGCCAGGGCATGACGGTCGAGCTGGTCCACAAGGTCAACGAAAGCCTGCGCCCCAACGTCGTGGACCTCATTAAGCGCGGCGAGATCGCCCTGGTCTTCAACACGCCGGAGGACGGCCGGGCCCGCAAGGACTCCTACCTCATCCGCAGGACGGCGGTGACGCAGAACATCCCGTACTACACCACGGTGGACGGCGCCCAGGCGGCGGTCGGAGGCATCGAGGCGCTCCTCAAAGGAGAGATGACCGTGCAGCCGCTCCAGGACTACCATGCCCCGCGATCCTAAGGACCGGCTGCCCGCGGATCGGCTCCTCGCGGATCGGCTAATAGTCGCGCTCGACGTCGACTCGCTCGACCGCGCGACCGGGCTCGTGGACGCGCTCGCCGGCCAGGTGGTGCGCTTCAAGATCGGCTCTCAGCTCTTTACAGCGGCGGGGCCGTCGGCGGTCGACGCCGTGAGGAAGCGCGGCGGCGAGGTGTTCCTCGATCTCAAGTTCCACGACATCCCGAACACCGTCGAAGGGGCGGCGCGAGAGGCCGTGAGGTTGGGCGCCTTCATGTTCAACGTCCACGCCTCGGGCGGGCGCGCGATGATGAGCGCCGCCGCGCACGGCTCCGCCGAGGCCGCGCAGGCCTTCCGCCTGCCCCGCCCACTCGTTATCGCTGTCACAGTTCTAACCAGTTTCGACCGCGCCGCGCTGGCGGGCGAGCTGCACGTCGCCTCCTCGGTCGAGGGGCACGTGCTCCACCTCTGCACCCTCGCGCGCGAGGCCGGGCTCGACGGCAGCGTCGCCTCCCCGAACGAGATCCGCGCCATCCGGAACGCCATGGGGTACGGGTGGACCGTCGTCACGCCGGGCGTGCGGCCGGCAGGCAGCGAGCGTCACGACCAGTCGCGCGTGGCCACGCCGCGGGCCGCGGTCCAGGCGGGCGCCGATTACCTCGTCGTGGGACGCCCCATCACCGGCGCGGCAGACCCCGCGCGGGCAGCGGAGGCTATTCTCACCGAGATGAGCGCATGAGCCCGGGCACCGAACACGCGGTGCTGATCCAGCGACTCTTCGAGATCGGGACCATTCGATTCGGCGAGTTCACTCTCAAATCCGGGATCAAGTCGCCCTTCTACATTGATCTCCGCGTGGTGATCTGCTACCCCGACGTGCTGCGGCGGATCGGCGTGCTCATGGCCGCCGAGGTGAGCCGCCGCGCGGGCGACCGCATCGCCGGCATCCCCTACGCGGGTCTGCCGCTCGCGGTCTCGGCATCCCTCGCCGGCAATTTGCCTCTCATCTACCCCCGTAAGGAAGAGAAGGGCTACGGCACCAAGCGGCGCATCGAGGGCGTGTTCAAGCCGGGCGACCGCGTGGTCCTGATCGACGACATCATCACCGACGGCGGCAGCAAGTTCGAGGCGATCGAGGTGCTCGAGGAAGCGGGGCTCGTCGTCAAGGACCTCGTCATCCTGATCGACCGCGAGCAGGGCGGCCGCGAGCTCCTCGCCTCCAAGGGGTACGCGCTCCACACCATCCTGACCATCTCCCAGTGCTTCGACGAATGGGAGGGCACGGGAGTGGTGGACGCGGCCTCGATCGCACAATCCCGCGAGTTCATCAAGGCCAGCCGGTTCGCCTGATGACCCGCGTTGGCGATGGGGTCGGCAACGGCGTCGGCGAGGTGCTGCTGGACGAGTCGGCGATCCGCGCAGAGGTGGGGCGGCTGGCCCTCCAGATCTCGGCCGACTACGCCGACAAGTCCCTCCACCTCGTCGGCGTGCTCAAGGGCGCCGCCGTCTTCCTCGCGGACCTGCTGCGCGCTCTCACGGTGCCGGCGACGCTCGACTTCATCTCCATCGTCCCGTATGGCCAGGTGACAACCTCCGGAGTCGTCCGCATCAGGAAGGACCTCGACGAGCCGATCGAGGGCAAGGACGTGCTCGTGGTCGAAGGCATCTGCGCCAGCGGCCTGAGCCTCTCCTATCTCCTGCGCAACTCCCAGACGCGCCGGCCCGCCTCGCTCCGGACCTGCGCGTTCGTCGTCAAGCGGCGCGAGCGGCCCACAGACGTCACCCTGCACTATTTCGGCCGCGAGATCCCGGACGTCTTCGTGGTCGGCTACGGTCTCGACGCGCAGGAGCAGTATCGCAATCTTCCGTACGTCGCCCGCCTCGCCTAGCAGGCCGCCGATAAGGGCCCACCTGCTTCGTTGGCGCCCTCGGCTGCGGGCTCAACGTACAGGAGTACGCCTCGCCCGCAGCCTTCAGGCGGCGCCTCGCATCTGGACCCTTCTCGACGGCCGGCGGGTTTTTCAGCCGCCTGCTAGCGCTTGACGGGGACGCGCGCGTGAGGGGACACTCTCGACGTGGACTCTTGCGCGCGGCTGACGCGCACCTGCCTGGCCGTGGCGACCGTGGCGCTCCTCGCGCCCGCGCCCGGCGCGCTCGCCGCCGACCCACAGGTCGGCCAGACCGTGGTTCAGGGCGGCCCCGCCGTGGCCAGCGACCTGTACGCCTTCGGCGGCGGGGTGGACATCCAGGCCGACGTGGAGGGCGACCTCGTCGCGGCCGGAGGCCGCGTCGTCACCACCGGGCGCGTCAAAGGCAACCTCATGGTTGCGGCCGGCTCCGTCGTCGCCGGGGGCAACGTCGGCCGCAACGTGCGCACCGCCGGCGGCGCCGTCACGATCACCGGGCACGTCACGCGCAACCTGAACGCGGGCGGCGGCACGGTGGTCCTGACTCCCGAGGCGGTCATAGACGGGCGCGCGCGGCTGGTCGGCGGCGAGGTGCGCGTGGCCGGGAGGATCGCGAAAAAGCTGTACGCGGCGGGCGCCGTGATCGTGCTGGCGGGAGAGTTCCTGGGCGACGTCGAGCTGGTCGCCCAAGAGATCGAGGTGCTCCCGACGGCGCGCATCAAGGGCAGCTTGACGTACTGGAGCCCTCGGGGCGCGAAGATCGACCGTAAGGCGAAGATCCAGGGCCGCGTCACCCACAACCTGCCGGAGCTGCCGCGGTCGCTGACGCGCACCGGTACGGCTCTCCTCACGGTCTCGCGCCTCCTCTTCATGGCGGGACTGATCGTGACGGGGGTCGCCCTCTACCTGCTCTTTCCGGACTTCACGGTGCTCGCCTCGCGCACCATCGGCTCGGACCCGATCAAGAGTCTGGGCATCGGTCTCCTGCTTGTCGTCGCCATGCCGGCGATCGCCATCCTCACCATGTTGACGATCCTCGGCATCCCGCTCGGGCTCATCCTCTTCGTGCTCTACTTCGCGGCGATCCTCGTCGGATTTCTCGTGACGGCCTTCTTCCTGGGCGATGTCGGCGCCCGCGCCTTCCTCCGTCGCGGCCGGCCGTCCAGAACCGCGCGGGTGCTGTGGCTCATTCTGGCCCTGGCCGTCCTGGCGCTCGCGAACCAGCTGCCGATCGCGGGCGGGACGCTCATGGCGGCGGCGGTCCTGGTGGGGCTGGGCGCGATGAGCCTGCACGTCTGGCGCCACTGGGGCGACCCCGACACGCCAAGCGCAGCCTGCTAGCGCTTCTGGTATTCGGGACGCCCGCGCAGCATGCGCGTCTCGATCTGCCTGATGCCGAGTCCCCCGTCCGACTCGCCGCCGATGAACTCGCCCACGACCGCGCCGGTCAGCCCGAAGGAGATGGTGGACGGCGTCAGCAATGCGAAGGTCCAGGCAAGCGTCGAGGGCACGATCACGGGGCGCATGAGGTCCGTGGGGAAACTGACCGGCGCTGTACACTGGCCCGCGAGGCTGTGTCAGCCGAGCATTGGCCCAAACACATTGACACCAAAGGTCTTTTGGGCTATTCTCCGTCAGTGGAACCGGCGATTTCCTCCCCCTCCACTGACTGGTAGAGGCCCCTATGATCCGCAGCATGACCGGGTACGGCCACGCCGAAGTCGCCGGGGCTCGTCTGAGCCTGTCTGTGGAGTGCAAGTCGCTCAACCACCGCCACCTCGACATCGCGCTGCGGCTGCCGCGCGGCCTCTCGGCGCTGGAGCTCGACGCCCGGCGCGTGATCCAGGGCGCGGTCCAGCGCGGCCGAGTCGAGGTCACCGTGACCGTGGCCCCGCTCGAAGGCGCGCCCTCGGCCGACCTCACGATCAACATGGCGCAAGCGCGCGCGTACATCGAGATGGCCCGCAGGGCCGGCGACGAGCTCAAGCTGGGTGGGATCCCGTCGCTCCAGTGGATGCTCGAGCAGCCGGGCGTCATCTCGCGTGAAGAGCAGGCGCCGCTGTCCCCCGACGAGGGGTGGCCGCTTCTCGACGATGGGCTCGCCAAGGCGCTCGGAGAGCTCCGCGCGAGGCGGGACACCGAGGGCGCGGCGCTCGACAAGGAGCTGCGCGCGCTGCTGGCGGCGATGGGCGAGCAGGTGGGCGCCATGACCGCGCGCGGGCCGGCGGCGACCGAGCGCAAGCAGCAGCGGTTCCGCGAGCGCATCCAGGCGCTGATCGGTGGGACGCCGCTCGACGAGGGGCGCCTCGCCACCGAGGTCGCGATGTGGGCTGAGAAAAGCGAAATCACCGAAGAGCTCGCGCGCCTCCGGGCGCACATGGACGAGTTCGCGCGGCTGCTCGACGAGGGCGGCGCCGTGGGGCGCACCCTCGACTTCCTGATCCAGGAGATGAACCGCGAGGTGAACACGGTCGGCTCCAAGGCGGACGACCTCGAGCTCTCGCAGGCCGCCATCGCCGCCAAGTCCACTCTCGAAAAACTGCGCGAGCAAGCGCAGAACATCGAATAGGGCCGTGGAATTTCGAGCTGAAACGTTGCCCGCTGTTCGAGTTGAGCGACGGCCCTGGCCGGCGCGAGGCGAGAGCTGAGTTGATTCCGCAGGCGTGGCGGTCCGAGCCGAAGGGCGAAGCGGTGAGGCGAGGGCTGAGTCAGACAGCGGTGAGGCGAGTGCTGAGTTAGATGGAGCTGATCAAGCGGCGCGGCGCGCTGGTCGTGGTTTCGGCTCCCTCGGGGGCCGGCAAGACCACGCTCTGTCACGAGGTGCGCCGCCTGGTGCCCGACCTCTTCTACTCGGTCTCGTACACGACGCGCCTGCCGCGGCCGGGCGAAGTCAACGGCACCGACTTCCATTTCGTGAGCGAGGCCGAGTTCCTCGACATGCGCGGCCGGGACGAGTTGGCGGAGTGGGCGGAGGTTCACGGCAACTACTACGGCACGCCGGTGAAGGCGCTCGAGGGCGCGCTCAGCCACGGCCTCGACGTCCTGCTCGATATCGACACGCACGGCGCCCGGCAGCTGCGCCAGCGGTACCCGGAAGCGGTCTCGATCTTCGTCATGGCGCCGTCCATGAAGGAGCTCGCGGCCCGGCTCAGGGAGCGCAACAGCGACGCGCCGGTCGAGATCGCCCGCCGGCTCACCCGGGCGCGCGAGGAGATCTCGGCCTGGCGGCAGTACGATTACCTGATCATCAATCGTGACGTGAAGGAGGCCGTCGACCAGCTCGCCACCGTCATTCAGGCGGAGCGCTGGCGCACGAGCCGGCTGACTCTCAAATTTCCCGACGTGGAGGTTCCAGAGTGATGGCATTCCCCTCGCTCGAGCAGTCCCTGGACAAGGTGTCGAACCGCTACCTGCTGGTGGTCCTGGCGGCCAAGCGCGCGCGCCAGCTCAACCGCGGCGCCGCGGCGCTGGTCGAGACCAAGCACAAGAAGCCGACCAGCACGGCCCTCGAGGAGATCGCCGAGGCCAAGATCGGCTACCGTGTCCGCGAAGAGGACGCGCCGAAGGAGTAGGCGGCCGTGACGCTCGCGGGCAAGCAGGTCATTCTCGGCATCACCGGCAGCATCGCCGCCTACAAGGCGGTGCTGCTGCTGCGTGAGCTGACCGCGCGTGCCGCCGAGGTGACCGTGGTCATGACGGCCGGCGCCGAGCACTTCGTCGGCCCCCTCACCTTCCGGACGCTGTCGGGCCGGCCGGTGCTGTCGAACCTCTTCGATCCGCAGAGCGACGACGCGGTCGAGCACGTGGCGCTGGCCGAGCGCACCCACGTCTTCATCGTGGCGCCGGCCACGGCCAATCTCCTGGCCAAGGCCGCCCACGGGATCGCCGATGACTTCCTCACCACGCTCCTGCTGGCGGCCCGGTGTCCTGTCCTGATGGCCCCCGCCATGGACGGCGGCATGTGGGACCACGCCGCCGTGCAGGCCAACGTCACCACACTGCGCGAGCGGGGCGTGACGGTCCTCGAGCCGGACACGGGCGCGCTCGCCTCGGGCCTCCACGGCAGAGGCCGGCTGCCCGAGATCGAGACGATCGTCGAAGAAGTCGAGCGCCTGCTGGCACCCGTCCGCGACCTGGCCGGCGAGCGCATGCTCGTCACCTCCGGGCCGACCCGCGAGCCCATCGATCCCGTGCGCTACCTCTCGAACCGCTCCTCGGGCAAGATGGGCCACGCCGTCGCGACCGCGGCGCTCCGGCGCGGCGCGGAAGTCGTGCTGATCTCGGGGCCGACGGCGCTCAAGCCGCCCGCGGGCGCCGTCTACGTCCCCGTGCAGACGGCTGAGGAGATGCGCGAGGCCGCGCTCCAGCACCTGGGCACGGCGACCGTCGTCATCAAGGCCGCCGCCGTCGCCGACTACCGCGTGGAGCGGCCGAGCGCGACCAAGATCAAGTCCGGCGGCAAGCGCGACGGGTGGAGCCTCGATCTCGTGGCCAACCCCGACATCCTGAAAGAGCTGGCGCAGAAGAAGGGCGGCGCCTTCCTCGTCGGCTTCGCCGCCGAGACCAACGACGTCCGGGCGCACGCCGCCGACAAGCTCCGCGCCAAGGGCATCGATCTCCTCGTCGCCAACGACGTCAGCCAGCACGGCATCGGCTTCGAGGCCGACGACAACCAGGTCATCCTGCTGGACCGCTGGGGCGGGGTGCTGGACCTGCCGCGCATGACCAAGATCCAGGTGGCGCACGCCATCCTGGACCGCGTGCTGGCCCTTCGCGCGGCCCCGAAGCCTCGCCGCACGCCCTCTCGCTGACCACGATGGAGGACCCGCGCGCGGCTCTCGGCGAGGCGCTCGCCGCCGTCGCCGATACCCTCCGCCACCACCGCGACCTGGGTCTCAAGGAGATTCAGCGTAACCGGCCCGAGCCGCCGGACGCCGCGCAGGACCTGGCCGCGCAGGAGAAGGCGCTCCAGGGCTGCACGCGCTGCAAGCTTTCGCAAAGCCGCTCGACGATCGTCTTCGGCTCGGGCAACCCGAATGCGCGGCTGGTCGTGATCGGGGAGGGACCGGGCGAGGAAGAAGACAAGCAGGGCAAGCCCTTCGTCGGCCGCGCGGGCCAGCTCCTGACCAAGATGCTCGCCTCGGTCCACTTCGACCGCGAGCGCGACTGCTACATCTGCAACGTCGTCAAGTGCCGCCCCGAGAAGAACCGCAACCCCGAGCCCGACGAGGTCTCGGCGTGCAACCCGTTCCTGCTGGCGCAGCTCGACATGATCCGGCCGGCCGTGATCCTGGCCCTCGGCAACTTCGCCGCGCAAACGCTCCTCGGCACCAAGGAGGGCATCACTAAGCTCCGCGGCCGAGCCTATTCCTACCACGACATCGTGCTGGTGCCGACCTTCCACCCGGCCTTCCTCCTGCGCAACCCGGGAGACCAGTACAAGCGCATGGCCTGGGACGACCTCAAGCTCGCGCGGCGCGAATGGGAGCGCTTGACGGGCGCGTCGTGATCGCCGATGTCGTGTTCGATCTGCCGCTCGACCACCCCTTCTCGTATCGCATTCCCGACTCGTTGATCGTGACACCCGGCCAGCGCGTGAGCGCGCCGCTCGGCGGCCGCGGCACGCGCGTGGGCGTGGCCGTCGCGATCCGCGATGGCGATGCGGCAGGCCTGCACGCCATCGAGCGGGTCGTGGAGCCCGCGCCCATCCTCTCGGCGGGCGCCCTCGAGCTCGGCCGGTGGATCGCCGACGAGAGCCTGTCCTCGTGGGGCTCGACGCTCCTCGCGCTCCTGCCGCCTCCTCCCCGCTCGAAACGCGCGGAAGTCCTTGCTCCGCCTATCGAGCCGGCGCGTGGCGCCGCGGCGCCGCCACCCGAGGTCTGGATGGACGTTCAGCGTGAAGATCGTCTCGCCGCGGCATTGGGCGACACCCCCGGCGGCGCGCTCGTGATCGCGCCGGACACCGACAGCGCGGCGCGGTGGGCGCGGCGGCTCGACGCGGCCCGCCTCGACAGCGGCGCGGGCCCCGCGGAGCGGCGCGCGGCGTGGTTCGCCGCGGCACGGGGGCGCGTCAGCATAGTGGTCGGCACCCGCGGGGCGCTTCTGGTGCCGCTCCCCCCGCCGGCAGTCCTCGTCCTGCTGGATGAGCAGGATCCAAGCCACAAGCCGCCGGGGCCGCCGCGGCTTCATTCGCGCGACATCCTGCTCCGCCGAGCGGCACTGGACGGCAGCCGCCTGATCATGCTCGCGGGAGCGCCGTCGGCCGAGGTCTGGCAGAAGTCCGTAGCGGGCACGGTCACGCGCGTAGCCGACGGGCCGGCACCCTGGCCCGAGGTGATCGCCTCCGACACGCGCGGCATCCTCCGCAACCACCCGCTGACGCTCCCGCTGACGCGCGCCATCGAGAACATGTCGCGGGCCGGCAAGAGCGTGGCGCTTGTCGTGAGCCGGTCGGCCGGAGCCATCGGGTGCAACGACTGCGGCGCGGTCCTTCGCTGTCCCGCGTGCGGCGTCGCGCTTCAACTGCGGCGCGATCGCCGCGGAATGGCGTGCCGGTTGTGTGCAAAGACCGATGCCGTGCCCGAGCGCTGCCCCGGCTGCGGCGGCCACCGTCTCCAGCCCTTCGGCTGGGACGCCGAGCGCGTCGAGGCGTCGGTGCGCCGCCGCTTCCCTCGCCTGACGGTGTCGCGCAGCGATCCAAGCGCCCAGGTGCAGGTCGGCACTGCCGCGCTCCTACGTACACCACGCCCGCGCCCGTGGGGCGCCGTCGGCTTCGTCTGGTTCGACGGCTTCCTGCGCGTGCCGGACTTCCGCGCCGGTGAGCGCGCCTTCCAGTTGCTCTGGTCTGCGGCCGAGGCGGTCGGCACCGGCGGGCGGCTCATCGTCCAGACGCTCCACCCCGACCACTACGCCGTCGCCGCCGTGCGCGGCCAGGACCGCGACGCCTTCTACCGGCAGGAACTCCCGTTCCGCTCCGAGCTGGGCTACCCGCCCTTCCGGCGTCTCTGCCACGTCTCGGCGCGCGGCAAGACGGCGGCCGGCGCCAAAACGCTGATCGACGAGGCCGCGGGCGCCCTTGCCGGCATCGAGGGGCTGACGATGTATCCCCCCATGGCGCTCGGCGCCCCCGGGGCCGCCGCGGCGGCTCGCATGCGTGTCGTGGTCAAGGGCCCGGATGACCTGCCCCGGCTCGTCTCCCAGGCGCTGCGCCCCTTTCTCGAGCGCGGACGACGCTCGCACGGTGTGGTAGAAATAGAGATGGACCCGGTCAACTCCTAGGAGGCCCGCGCACGTGGCACTGCTCGAAGTCAGGCTCTACGGCGACCCGACGCTCCGGCGCAAGGCCGAGCACGTGCGCGAGGTCACGCCGGAGATCCGCCGGGCGATCGGCGACATGGTCGAGACCATGTACAGCCAGGCCGGCATCGGCCTGGCCGCGCCGCAGGTGGGCTTCCCCTATTGCCTCCTGGTCATGGACGACGGCAAGGGCGGCGCCCGCGCGCTGATCAACCCCATCATCACGAGCCGCAGCGGGTCCGTCGTGGACGAGGAAGGCTGCCTGTCGCTCCCCGGCATCTTCGGCGACGTCGAGCGCAGCAAGTCCGTCACCGTCCAGGCCACGGACGAGGACGGCCTACCCTTCAACCTCGACGCCACGGGGATGCAGGCGCGCGTCATCCAGCACGAGATGGACCACCTGGAGGGCGTGCTCTTCATCGACCACTTCTCGCCCGTCGCGCGCGACCGCATCAAGAAGCGGATCCAGAAACACGGCTTCCCCAAGGAGAGGCGCTCTCGAGCCTTCGCGCTCTAAATTGCGCGTTCTCTTCTACGGGACGCCCGAGTTCGCGCTGCCGACGCTCGAAGCCCTCCTCGAGCGCCACGCCGTCTCCGCCGTCGTCACCCAGCCCGACAGGCCCGCCGGCCGCGGTCAACGGCTCCAGCCGCCGCCTGTCAAGGATCGCG
>JACORX010000442.1 GCA_016179165.1 Candidatus Rokuibacteriota bacterium
ACTATGATGTGTTCATCAAGGAGCTGGATCGTGTGTGGGTGGAATGTCATCGCGTCTTGGTCCAGGGGGGCCGCCTCATCATTGTGGTGGGGGATGTGTGCCTCTCCAGAAGGAAACACGGGGAGCACAAAGTTGTTCCACTCCACGCTTCAATCCAGGAACATTGTGCCGCTGTAGGGTTTCACAACCTGGCTCCGATCATCTGGTACAAGATTGCAAACGCCGTCTTTGAGGTCGACAACGGTACCGCATTCCTTGGGAAACCCTACGAGCCCAACGGAATCGTCAAGAACGATATCGAGTTCATCTTGATGCAGCGAAAGCCCGGCGGCTATCGACGCCCGACAGCGGCAATGAGATTGCTCAGTCTAATCGGAGAGAAGAATCACAAGCTCTGGTTCAATCAAATTCTCGATCTCCGCGGAGCATCCACCAAGAATCATCCGGCCCCATTTCCACTTGAGCTGGCCGAGCGGCTCATTCGAATGTTTAGTTTCGCCACCGATACTGTGCTTGATCCGTTTGGCGGGACAGGAACGACAAGCTTGGCCGCCTCCCGCTGGGGACGCAACAGCATTAGCGTGGAGATCGACCCGGGATACCACGCCGCATCTGTGGCGCGCGCAAGAGCCTCCATCAAGCAGGAGAAACTCGTAGCGAATATCTCAAAACGCTAGCGATAGGAAGCTTCGGAAGGTCACTGGCTGGGGCGAAGCGAAGGGTTGCGCTTGATCACCTCCGCTACCAATTCATCAAAGAATCTAGAAAGGTCATCCTCGGTGGTAAGCAACCGAGGGCCTGCCGAAAAATCAACCTTGACCACGGCTGCTGCTTCAATCATCCCGACGCTCCACGATGGAGCCCGCCGTCCGGATAGACTAGAAAGCCGCTGACTGAGTACATCAAACCAAGAGCCATCACGTCGATCAGGTTGGTCCTTGGAAACATCAAAGATCATGATGTATCCAACGACAATCTCAGGGGAGTACATCTGTACGTTCGTTGTCTCTCCCATCAGATCGTCAATCCTGTTTGGAACTGTCCCTGCGAGATTGCTCAGGATGGACTTCGCAGATATCGCGAGCCTGGGCTTTTGATGGTATTCCCACGAAACGTCCCACTGCTTCGGTCGCCCCCCGCCAGGAATCTGGACCTCTGCGCTGGCATCCGCCAAGCCCCTAACGCTCAGTTGGTGGATGCAGTACTTGGCCAGAGCTTGAAGGCGAATGGTTGAAGTGGTCTTCTCGTCGGTAACAGCAATCTTGTAGAGCGACTCGATGGCCACTTGAAGCGAGATTGGCGGCTCCGGGGTCATAGCCCACCTCTCCCTGACCGGGCCCATCTACGTCAACGGCGCCGAGCCCGGCGACGTGATGGAGATCCGCATCCTCAAGATCACGCCCAAGGCCTTCGGGACCAACTTCAACCTGCCGGGCAAGGAGTTCCCGACGATCGGGGCGCTGGCGCCCGAGATGCCGGACGGCTTCGTGAAGTACTTCTACCTCGACTGGGACAAGCGCCAGGCCGAGTTCAAGCCGGGCGTCATGATCGATCTCCAGCCCTTCCCGGGCACCCTCGCCGTCGGCATCGACCCCAAGGACCCGTCGCCCCGCAAGGGCGGCGCGACCGACCCGATGGCGCCGGTGTCCACGATCAGGCCGTGGAAAAACGGCTCCAACATGGACATCAACGAGCTCCAGGAAGGCACGACGATCTTCATCCCCATCTTCCTCAAGGGCGGGCTCGTCTGGACGGGCGACTCCCACTGCCGCCAGGGCAACGGCGAGGTCAACCTGACCGCGCTCGAGTGCTCCTACCGGGAGATCGTGATGCAGCTCATCGTCCGCAAGGACATGAAGATCGAGTGGCCGCGCATGGAGAACAAGACCCACTGGATCGCGATCGGCTTCGACGAGGATCTCAACAAGGCCATGGTCAACGCGGTCCGTGAGGCCGTGGATATGCTGGCCGCGCAGAAGATGGTGCCGCTCAGCCGCTACGAGGCGTACTCGCTCGTGTCCATGGTGGGCGACTGCCGGGTCAGCCAGGTGGTGGACGTCCGCAAGGGCGTGCACTGCATGATCCCGAAGTCGATCTTCACCGCCAAGAAGTAGTCGTGGCGCTGCGCGCGCTCCTCGGCGCCGCGCTCGTCTTTTGGGTCGTCGCGGCGGCGTGGTGGGTCGTCGCGGCGGCGTGGTGGGCCGCCGCTCCCGCGTGGGGCGGCGGCCCGCTTGCCGTCGTGGCGACCTCGACCGACCTCAAGGCGCTGGTCGAGGAGGTCGGCGGCGACCGCGTGCGCGTGGAAGGGCTCGCCCCGCCGCTCGCTGACCCGCACGCAGTCGAGATCAAACCGGGGCAGATTGCCGCGCTCCGCGGCGCGGCGCTCCTGGTCCGCGTCGGCCTCGACCACGAGCCGTGGCTGGCGGGGCTGCTCCGGACCGTCGGCGACGCCCGCTTGGCTCCGGGCGGCTCGAGCGTTCTCGACTGCTCGAAGGGGATCGACCTCCTGCAGGCCGTCGTTGCACGGGTCAAGCCGGAGAGGGGCGACCATGTCCACGGCTTCGGCAACACGCACTACTGGCTCGATCCAGAGAACGCGCGGCCGATCACCGCGGGCATCCTGGAAGCGCTCGTGCGCCTCGCTCCAAGCGAGCGCGCGTACTTCGAGTCGCGCCGCGCGGCCTTCCTCACGCGCCTCGATGCCGGGCTCAAGCGCTGGACGGACGCGATGGGCCCGTATCGCGGCACAAAGGTCGTCGTGGTCCACGAGAGCTGGCCGTACTTCGCCAGGCGCTTCGGCCTCCAGATCGTGGCGGCCGTCGAGCCGGTTCCTGGAGTCCCGCCCTCTCCCGCCTACCTGGCCACGCTCACCAGGCAAATGAAGGACGGCAACGTGCGCGTGCTGATCGCCGAGCCCTACTCGAGCGCCGCGCTCGTCGCCCGCGTCGCGTCGCTGAGCGGCGCCCGCGCCGTGACGCTCGTGGCCTCGGTCGGCGGCGCTCCCGAGGCCCGCGACTACGTCGCCCTCTTCGACCTCGACGTCGCGCGCCTCGTCGAAGCGCTCCGCTGATCCGCTGATGCTCGAGTTCCTCTGGCTGCCATTCCTCGCGTGCCTCGTGCTGACGGGCATCCACGTGTACCTCGGGCTCCACGTCCTGGCCCGCGGCGTCATCTTCGTGGACTTGGCGCTGGCGCAGGTCGCCGCGCTCGGCATCACGATCGCCTTCCTCGCGGGGCATCCGATCCAGAGCGAGGCGGCCTACTGGTACGCGCTCGCCTTTACCGTCGGCGGCGCCGCGCTCTTCTCTCTGACGCGCATCCGCCGCGCGATCGCCATCCCCCAGGAGGCTCTCATTGGCATCGTCTACGCGGTCTCGGCGGCGCTCACCGTCCTGGTCGTGGACCGCGCGCCGCAGGGCGCGGAGCACATCAAGCAGCTCCTCGTCGGAAGCATCCTGACCGTCACGCCCGGTGACGTGGGGCGGCTCGCGCTTCTGTACGCCGTGCTCGGCGCGCTCCACGCGGCGATTCGCCGGCCGCTCCTCGAGATCTCGTTCGACTCCGACGGCGCCGCCGCGCGGGGACGCGCCGTGCGCTGGTGGGACTTCGCCTTCTACCTGACCTTCGGTGTCGTGGTCACGAGCTCGGTGCGCGTGGCTGGCGTCCTGCTCGTCTTCTCCTACCTGATCGTTCCCGCCGCCGTGGGCGCGCTGCTGTCAGGCTCGGTCACGGGCCGCCTTGCCATCGGGTGGACCGTCGGCGCGGTTGTGAGCACGCTCGGCCTCTGGGCGTCCTTCGCCTGGGACCTGCCGACGGGCGCTGCCGTGGTCGCGACCTTCGGCGCTCTCATGGCCGCGGTCGCGTGCGTGCTCGGCTTCCGGGCGCTCGCGGGGGGCGTGAGAGCGCGCGGCTGGGAAGCCCTGCGCGGCGTCGCCATCGTCGCGGGCGCGGCCGTCGGGCTCGCGGGGCTCCTGCTCGCGGCCTTTCCCCGGATGGACCACCACTGGCTCGATTGGATCGAGGAGACGGTTCCAGGCGTCGAGCTCGCCTTTCTCACGCCGGCGGAGCGCCAGACCTGGCGCGACAGCGTCGAGGCGCTCGAACGCGGAACGGCCGAGCTCCGGCGGCTCAAGACTCTCGAGGTCGACGTCCAGTGGGGGCGGGCGACGCTCACCCCGGAGCAGCAGGAGCGGCTGCGCCAATTCCTCGCCTCCCGCGGTGAGATCACCGCCGGCGACCGCTTCGTGCTGAAGACGCTGCGGAGTCGGGCCCGCGAGCGCCAGCGCGTTTGGCTCGGGCTGCCGCTCCTGATCCTCGGGGCGGTCGCGGCGGGCCTGCTCGCATCACGCGCGGGCCGGCGGGCGCCGGCGCGGTAGGCTGCGCGGGTAACCCTGACCGGCTTGACTGCTTGACTGCCAGGGACTAAGCTCGCGCCACGTTCTTATGGCCCAGAATCCAGAGAGGCGGGAATCGCTTGCGGCGACCTTCGAGCGGCATGCCGAGGAAGAAGGCAAGATTCTGGCCCAGTACCGCACACTGGTGGAGAAACTGGGGGACGGCCCCGCTCGCTTTCTCATCAAGCTCATCTTGACCGAGGAAGAGCTGCACCACGAGCTGCTGCGCGCCACAGCCAAGTGGTTGCGCGAACATTCGGGAGCGGACGGGAACGCGATTCCTCCGGGCGCGAGTGCGGAGGAACTCCTGCGGCGCACGGAGCAGCTGCAACACCACGAGAAGGAAACCATTGAGGCGTGCCGGAGTCTCCGATCCGACCTCTCGGGCACGGGTGGAGAACTTCTCTCAAGCGTGCTCGATATCATGGCAATGGATAGCGAGAAGCATCATCGGCTACTCACGGCGGTGCAGAAGATGATAAAGGGCTAACGGACGAGGGATAGGGTGTCGTTATCGCCCTCCTGATTTTCTGCGCGCCGGCCGCGGCCTCCGAGATTGAGATGTCGCGGCCCAGCTCAAGGCGCACTACAAGGCGTTCTGGAAAGAGCCCTGAGCGAGGAGAGGAGCGGCTTCCACCGTAGGACGGCGGGTCAGAAAGCCGCGCCGGCCTCGAGCGTAGGCAGGTAGTGGGGTGTGTCCGGAAAACCGATGGGGCGGATGGCCGGCAGCGTGACGCCCGCCTCGCGATAGGACGCCATGAAGGCCCGGAGCGCCTCGGCGTCGCCGACCGCGCCCAGACCCCGCGCGATGCGGTCGTCCACTGCCGCTGGACCCGGCGCCGCATCCCAGGCGGCGACCTCGGCGCCGAAGCCGGACTTCTCCAGCATCGCGCGGTAAAAAGGCAGGGCCAGGTAGCGCGCGAGCTCGCCCTTGAAGGCCACCGTAGCCGCGACACGGTCCGCGGTCACCGCCGCCGGTACCGAGGCCACGATCTCGAAGCCGTCGAGCGCCTTGCCGGCCCGCCGGCGCCCGCGGCGGATGGCGGGCACCGCGTAGTCACGGACGTAGGCGGGGGCGCAGAGCCAGAGGACCGCGCCGTCGGCGATCTCGCCGGCGAGCTCGAGCATCGCTGGCCCCAGCCCCGCCAGGTAGAGCGGCGGCGGCGCCGGCAGCCGCGGCACCCCGCTCTGCCACGCCACGCGATAGCGCGGCCCCGCGTGCTCGACGCGGCCCGTGAGCGCCTGGCGCAGAACCGCGACATATTCGCGGACAACCTCGAGCGGCCGGCCCATGTCGAGGCCGAGGGCGCCTTCCATCATCGAGCGGTGACTCACGCCGATACCGAGACGGAGCCTGCCGCCCGAGACCTCCTGAAGCGTCAACGCCTCCTGTGCCAGCAGCACCGGATGGCGTGGGTAGATCGGCAGGACGCCCGTGCCCAGGCCGACGCGGGGCGCGGCGTGCGCGTATGCCGCCAAAACCTGAAGCCCGTCGCGCCCGAGGCCGTGGGTAACCCAGACGCTCTCGTAGCCCGCGGCGTCGGCCCGACGGGCGAGGTCCACAGCCGCGTCGAGATCGGCGCCCGGGGAGAGGAAAATCGCGGTGCGCGGCATGGCGCTCAGCACCGCGGCGCCACGCCGAGCGTGGCCAGCTGGGCGCGGAGGTCGTCGCCCTTCTCTTTGCTGAAGAGCACGGCCTGCATCCCCACCTGCCGCGCGGCTTCGACGTTGGTGTCGAGGTCGTCGACGAAGACGCACTCGCACGGCTCGAGGCCGAGCCTCTCCGCAGCCAATTCGTAGATCGCGGGCTCAGGCTTGGCCATGCCCACCTCGGCCGAGCAAACGATGTCGTCGAAGAGGTGGTCGATGGCGATATCCCCCTCGAGGCGCTCCCGGAGCGAGATGTCGGCGTTGCTCAGGATGGCGAGCTTGTAGGAGGGGCGAAGCTCGCGGACGAGGTGGACGTTGGGTTCGATGGCACGCTGGGAGGCCCGCCACTCCTCATGCAGCGGCGGCAGCGGCCTGCCCGCGCGCGCCTCGAGCATCCCATGCGCGGCCTCGAGCCATGCCTGCCGGTCGCCGCGGCCGCGCTCGACGGCCTCCCACATCTCCGTGCGGTAGAGGGTCTCGAAAACGGACGAGCGGGGCAGTCCGTGCGCGTCGTCGAGCCGGCGAGCCACATCCCAGTGCATGTCCCAGAGGACACCGCCGAAGTCGAAGATGACGGCGCGCAGACTAGTACCTACCCTTGGCGGCGGGGGACTTCGTGGGATCCGGGGGTTTCACGGGCGGTCCGATGTCGCCGCCCAGGGCAATCCAGCCGCGCTGCTTCAGGCACTCTTCGTCGAGCTTCTTCTTCTTGTCGGTGCACGCCAGGCGGTCGCGCTCGAAATCCGCGGCAGTGTAGTCCACGTTGGGCTTGTACCACTGCTTGTCGGAATCCGACGATGACGAGCAGGCCGCAAGCGTGAGCGCCGCGACGGGGAGGAGGAGAATCAAGCGCCTCATGCCCGGCATGATACCATGCCGCCGGAATGCTCGACACGACCATAGCCGGCAGCCTGCCCAAGCCCGCGTGGCTCGCCGCGCCGAAGGCGCTCTGGGCGCCGTGGCGCCTCGAGGGCGCGGCGCTCGACGAGGGCAAGCGCGACGCTGTCCGCCTGGCCCTCCGCGATCAGGAGGAGGCCGGCATCGACATCGTCACCGACGGTGAGCAGACGCGGCGCCACTTCGTTTGGGGCTTCGTCGAGCAGCTGGACGGCGTGGACTTCTCGAAGATGGTCACGATCGGCATCCGCGCCGACCGCTATAAGGCGGATGTCCCGACGGTGACGGCGCCGCTCCGCCGGCGCGGTCCAATCCATGCCGACGAGGTCCGCTTCCTCCGCGGCGAAACGCGGCGCCCGGTCAAGTTCACCATCCCCGGGCCCATGACCATCGCCGACACCATCCACGACGCCCACTACGGCAGCCGCGCCAAGCTCGGCATGGCGCTGGCCGCCCTGATCAACGAGGAAGCGCGGGAGCTCGCCGCGCTCGGCGTGGACGTGATCCAGCTCGACGAGCCGGCCTTCAACGTCTACATGGACGAGGTGCGCGACTGGGGCATCGCCGCCCTCGACCGCGCCGTCAAGGGCCTCGCGTGCAAGACGGCGGTGCACATCTGCTACGGCTACGGCATCAAGGCCAACACCGACTGGAAGAAGACGCTCGGCGGCGAGTGGCGACAGTACGAGCAGACTTTCCCTCTCCTGGCCGCGAGCCGCATCGGTGGGGTCTCGCTCGAGTGCGCGAACTCGCGCGTGCCGATGTCGCTGATCGGCCTGCTCGGCGGCAAGGACGTGCTGGTGGGGGCGATCGACGTGGCGAGCGACAGGGCGGAGACGGCGGCGGAGGTCGCCGCCGTGATCCGCGAGGCCATGAAGCACGTGAAGGCCTCGCAGATCTTCCCCTGCACCAACTGCGGCATGGTGCCGCTCGACCGCGAGCTCGCGCGCGCCAAGCTCCGCGCGCTCGGCGCCGGCGCGGCCCTCGTCCGCCGCGAGCTCGCCTAGCCCTGCCGCGCATGGAGTTCCTCTACGAGATCCTCACCGGCGCGTACTCGCTGGACGCGCTCATCCAATGGGGCGGCTACATCCTGCTGGTCGCCATCGTCTTCACCGAGACGGGGCTCCTGGTCGGATTGTTCCTCCCGGGGGATTCCCTGCTGATCACGGCTGGACTGCTGGCGAGCGCGGGGATCCTGAACATCTGGTGGCTCAACGGGCTGCTGATCGCGGCGGCTATCGTCGGCGACAGCACGGGCTACGCCATCGGCGCGCGCCTGGGCCCGCGCATCTTCACGCGGGAGAAGTCGCTGCTCTTCAACCCGAAGCACGTGGAGCGGACCCAGCGCTTCTACGAGAAGTACGGGCCCAAGACCATCGTCATCGCCCGCTTCGTGCCGATCATCCGCACCTTCGCGCCCGTGCTGGCCGGCGTGGGCACGATGCGCTACCGGCGCTTCCTGACCTACAACGTGGCGGGAGGGATCGGCTGGGTCGCGTCGATGACCTGGGCGGGCTATCTCCTCGGCCAGACCGTGCCGAACATCTCCAAGCACATGCACGTGCTCGTGATCGTCATCATCGTGCTCTCGTGCGTCCCCATCGCAGTCGAGCTCTACCGGGAGCGCCGGAAGACCCTCAGGCGTCTCTAGCAGTTTGGTGAAGAACTCGCAGGCTGCTCAAAAAGGTCCAGATGCGAGGCGGCGCCCCGCTGTTCGAGTTGAACGACGGCGTATGCCGTCGTGAGACGAGGGCTGAGTTGATTCCGCAGGTCGGCGAGAAGGGTCCAGATGCGAGGCGGCGAGGGATGCGACGAGCGAGGCGTACTCTCCGTACGTTACGCTAAGAGCGACCGAGCCAACGAAGCAGATGGGCCCTTATCGGCGACCTGCTAGTAGCCGACGGCGGCGCCGTCGCTGCGGGGGTCGGAGCCGCCGAGCCTCGCACCGGTCACCGGATCGATGGTGATGCCGTGAGCGTGGCCCGCCAGCTCCTCCCACGACGGCCACCGGTTGATCCGGTGGCCACGGCGCTCGAGCTCGACCATCGTTGCCGCCGGGAAGCGGCCCTCAATGTTCAAGAGATCTCGCGGGTCGCCGAGGACGAAGCGGCCGGCCAGCCAGCGCGGAGATTGCACCGCCTGCTGGATGTCGAGGCCGAAGTCGATCATGGCGGTGTAGGCCTGCACGTGGATCTGGGGCTGGCCGTCGGCGCCCATGCAGCCGAAGACCTGCCAGAGCGCATCGCCCTTGAAACCGAGCGAGGCGATCAGCGTGTGGAGCGGGATCTTGCCCGGCTCGAGCCGGTTCGGATGCGTGGGGTCGAGCGAGAAGTACGCGCTCCGGTTCTGGAGCACCACGCCCGTCCGCCCCGCCACCATCCCCGAGCCGTAGACGCCGTAGAGGCTTTGGATGAACGAGGCGGCATTGCCCTGGCCGTCCACGGCGCAGACGTAGACGGTGTCGCCGGCGAGGCTGCCGGAGGACGGCACGCGGTCCCACGGGAGCGCCCGCGCCGAATTCATGAGCGTGCGGCGCTCATCGGCGTACGCCTTCGACACGAGCCGCGCCACGGGCACCTTGACGAACTCCGGGTCGGCGATCAGCCGGTCGCGGTCGTGGAAGGCGATCTGTTTGGCCTGGATGAGAAGATGGACGACGTCGGGGCCGAGAGGGTCGAGCCGCGAGAGATCGTAGGGCTCGAGGAGGTTCAGCATTTGGAGCACCGAGAGCCCCTGGGTCGGCGGCGACGTTTCGTAGACGGTGACGCCGCGATAGGTCGTGGAGGCGGGCTCGCCCCAGCGCGCGCGCTGCTCCGCCAGATCGCGCTCGGTGAAGAAGCCGCCGTGCTCGCGGGAGA
>JACORX010000446.1 GCA_016179165.1 Candidatus Rokuibacteriota bacterium
CTGTGCGGGCTCTCCGGCATCAAGCCGACCTACGGCCGCGTGAGCCGCGCGGGCGTGCTGCCGCTCGCGTGGTCCATGGACCACGTCGGGCCGATGTGCCGGAGCGCGGCGGACTGCGCCCTCATGCTGGCACCCATGGCGGGCTACGACCCGCGCGATCCAACGACGAGCGTCTTGCCCGTGCCCGACTACGCGGCCGCGCTCACGGGCCGGCTCAAAGGGCTTCGCGTGGGCATCTTGCGCTCCTTTTTCCTCGAAGGCGCGGCGCCAGCCCAGCAGGCCGCCGTCCTGGCCGCGGCCAAGGCTCTTGCGGAGCAGGGCGCTTCCATCGAGGACGTTGACCTCAAGATGGTCAACCTCGCTCCGGCGGCGTCCCACGCGGTCCTCGCCCCTGAGGCGTACACCTACCACGAGGAGTGGCTGAAGACCCGCGCGTCCGAGTACGGCGCGGACGTCCGCGAGAGGCTGCGCGTCGGCGCGTTCGTCACCGGTGCCGAGTACGTCAAGGGCCAGCGTCTACGCACGCTGCTCAAGAACGAGGTGGACGCCGCCCTGGCGACGCTCGACGTCCTGCTGGCTCCGACGACGCCGATCGAGGCGACCGCCGTCGGGCAGGATGAGGTCCGCATCGGGAACCAGAGTCTGCCGGTGCGCGCGAGCCTGATCCGCTTCACCCGTCCCTTCAACCTCACCGGGCACCCGGCCGCGTCGGTGCCATGCGGCTTCACCGCGGAGGGCCTGCCCATGGGCCTTCAGATCGTCGGCCGCCCCTTCGACGAGGCGACGGTGCTCTGCGTCGCGGACGCCTACCAGCGGCTCACGGACTGGCACACGCGGCGGCCCGCGACAGCCGCATGATCGGTGCCCGGCAAATCGCTATCGCGCTGGCCCCGGCGATGACCGCGGCCGGCTGCATGACAGGGGCGCAGACCTTCGAGCAGGACCTCGCCTACCAGCGCTGGAGGCGGTGTGACACCTTCGCGACCATCGTGCTCCAGCGCATCGACACCGACGGCCGCGTGATCGTGACCGGCCGGGAGACCGAGCAGTACAAGTTTCTCAACTGCATGGCCGAGCAGACCCTCCTGCAGCAGAAGAGCAAGCCCGGCCTCGTCGTCCCAGATCCGATCGTCAACCTCCGCCCCCGGTGAGCCGCAGCCGTGGCGGACGAGCCCGACCCCATCAGCCTGCCCATCGAGGACTCGCTGGACCTGCACGCCTTCGCACCGAAGGATGTCCGGCCGGTGGTCGAGGAGTATTTAAAGGAAGCTGCGGCCAAGGGTTTCCGTGAGGTTCGGCTCATTCACGGTCGCGGCACCGGCGCACAGCGAGCGAGTGTCCAGGCGCTGCTCGCCAGGCATCCTCAGGTTGAGCGCTTCTTCGACGCTCCCCCCGAGCGCGGCGGCTGGGGTGCCACCGTCGTGGTCCTGAAACCAGTCGAGTAGAGCTACTGCAGGGCGGCGAGAAGGGTCCAGCTGCGAGGCGGCGCCCGAAGGGCCGCACGCGAGGCGTACTCCTGTACGTGGAGCGTGCGGCCGAGGGCGCCCCACCAGTCTTTGCTAAATGACGCCGCTGGACCCTTGTCGCCGCCCTGAGCTAGTCGCGGTCGGCGCGGAGCAGGATCATCCGGTCCGTGAAGGACTCGATGCGGCCCCGCTCGATTCTGAAGCGGAAAGCCTCCCGGCAGCGCGCCGGCGCCGCAAGCACGAATCGCTCGAGGTCGGCCTTGGCTTCCGGGCTCATTCTCATCCGCTCCGTCCACTCCTCCCACGTGCGCACCTTGCCACGCGACGAGGCGATCGAGGTCCTCGCCTCCCGCGTGGCCGGCGCTCGTGACGTAGTCCTGGGCGCTCCGGCCGAACTCGGCCTGGACCCGCGCCTTCTGGCTGTCGCTCACGCGGCCGGACCCTTCGGGCGTTCGGCGACGTGGCGGACGAGGAAGTCCGCGTCGAGGGGCGTCAGGTCGAATCGCCGGCCGGCCTCGTCCACCAGCTTCACGCGGTCGGCAGCCGGCTGCTCCCGCAGCCGCTCCTCGATCCACGCGACGGCCTGCTTGATCGGCGCTTCGCCCTGGGCCATTGGCGTTACTTGCCGCCCTCGCGCTCGAACCTCGTCTTCCACTCCTTGTTGACGTCCTCGATGCCGGGGATGTGCTTGATGGTGCTCCACGTGGCGCGCGCGGCGCCCCGCATCGCATACATGAGGGTCTCGCTGATCTCATCCTCCGTGGCGCCGGCTTGCTTCGCAGCCGCGAAGCGTCCGGGCACTCAGGATGTGCAGCCGGCCGCGGCCATGGCCGCCAGCGCGACCAGCTGCATGGTCTTGGGGTCGAGCGCGCCTTCCCGATAGTACACACCGGCGAATTCCTTCATGGCTCCCATGCGGTCCTCCTTGTGGGTCGTGGTGTAGGGCAGGTGCTGATCACAGGTCGCGCACCAATCGGCGCGCCCGGTCGACGCTCTTCCGGTACGTCTCGAACGAGCTTGCCAGCCGCGGCTTCCTTCCCCGCTGCCGGTCGAGGGTGAAGCACGAGAAGGTGATGTCGTGGGCCAGCGGGAAATCGCGGTAGAGGATGCCGGCGACCTTCTGCGGCCTCTCCGTGTGCGTGATCTCGAAGGTCTCCGTCTGTCTCAGCGGCGGCACCCGCTCGCCGTGCTTGGTGCGCACCCACTTCATGCTGCCCCCCAGAAGGTAGGACAGGAAGAGGCAGTCCACCAGCATGGACTCCGTCCACGGGATCTCCTTTTGGTAGCCGGCGACGAAGCGCGCGCCCGTGGCCTCGAGGAACTTCCGCGCCGTGTCGGTCGTGACGAAGTCGCACGCGCCGAAGATGTAGCCCGTCGTGCGGCTGGGCCGGCAGTACTCGATCAGGCTCTCCAGGCGGATGACCTTGTCGCCCAGCCCGGTGAGCTTGCGCTGCTCTCCGTGCGACGCGATGTAACAGACCTGGGACTTGCGGTGGCGGCGCACCTCCTTGAGCAGCAGGCCCAGGTCGTAGTGCGAGTAGAAGCGGCGGTACACGAGGTTGATGCGGATGCCCTCCCAGGCCAGCGACTGGCGGATGGCCTTGAGGTAGGGCAGCACGGACGGCTCCTCGTTCAGGAGCTTGCCCTTGGGATTCCACATCGACTCGAGGACGACCAGGCGCATGGCTCGGACGCGGATGATACCACGCTGGGAGGGGTCGGCAATTGGATGATTATAGACCCATCCAATTGGCGCTTTACATCGTGGCAAATGTCTGGATAATGGCTGGCACGAGAGGGTCATGAGAATACCGCTCGACCGATCCAAGGACCGCAAGGGACGGCTGCCGCTGGCGCGCCAGATCCAGCTTCACCTGGAGCGGCTGATCACCCAGCGGCTGCTCGCCCCGGGTGTGAAGCTGCCAGCGACGCGCGACCTTGCACATGACCTCGGCGTGAATCGCACCACGGTGGCACAGGCCTACGAGGACCTGATTGCCGGCGGCTGGGCGCGCGCCCACGTCGGGCAGGGCACCTTCGTCGCCGAGCAGGCCCCGGCTCAGGCCCCGGTGCACGCGCCGCGTTTCGAATGGACGGGCCACCTTTCCAAGGCGGCCCAGATCGTGGCGGCGGACACGCGCCGCCGCGGCGCCTACAGCCAGATGGCCCGGACGGCCGCCGGTGTCATCTCGTTCGCCGGCGGCATGCCTGACAGCACGCTCTTCCCGACCGACGCGTTCCGCCGCGTCCTCAACCGCGTCATTCGCGAGGAGGGTCGCGAGCTCCTCCAGTACTATCCCTCGTCCGGCTACCCGCCGCTGCGCCAGTACCTGTCCGGCTATCTGCTCCGCTTCGGGATCGAGGCGCGCCCTGAGGTCATCCTGATCGTCAACGGCACGCAGCAGGGCTTCGATCTCGTCGCGCGCACGTTGCTCGATCCGGGCGACTTCGTGGCCATCGAGCAGCCGTCGTACCCGCGGGCGATGCAGGTCTTCCGCGCCTTCGGCGCGCAGCTCCTGCCGGTGCCGATGGCGGGCGGCGGGCTATCGGTGGACCAGCTGGAGAGGCTGCTCGAACGGCAGGCGCCCAAGCTCCTCTACTGCCAGCCGAGCGCGCACAATCCGACGGGGCTCCACATGCCGGCGGCGGCGCGGCGCCGGCTGCTGGACGTGGCCGCTCGTCACCGCCTGCCCATCGTCGAGGATGGCTTCGACGGCACGCTCTTCTACGGGGAGCGGCCTCCGGTGCCGCTCAAGGCGGCGGATGCTTCGGGGCAGGTGATCTACCTCGGCACCTTCTCCAAGGTGCTCTTCCCGGGTCTCCGCCTCGGCTGGATCGTCGCCGCGCCCGAGCTGATCGAGCGGCTCGAGATGGCCAAGCAGCTGGCCGACATCCACACGAGCCCGCTCATCCAGGCCGCCGTTTACCACTTCTGCCGCCAGCGGCTCCTCGACCGTCATCAGGCGCGCGCGCTGCGCGAGTATGCGCGGCGGCGCAACGCGCTCCTGGCCGCCCTAGGCCGCCGCATGCCTGAGGGCGTGACGTGGACGGAGACACAAGGCGGCTTCTCCCTCCTGCTCGAGCTGCCCGAAGGGCTTGACGCCGCGACGCTCCTACCGCGCGCCCTCGATCGCGGGGTTGCCTTTACCCCGGGCAATGCCTTCTTCAGCGACGGCGGCGGCGAGCGGGCGCTGCGACTGTCCTTCTCGGCGGTGCCCTTCGGGCAGATCGAGGAAGGCGTCCGCCGGCTGGCCGACAGTATCCGCGAGGCCCAGCGGCGCCCTGAGCGCGGCGCCCGCGAGCGCGGGCCCGCCGTGCCGCTGGTCTAGGGGAGGAACGCGCGTGGATTTCGAGACCCTGGCAGCCCGCGGAGGCCGCGACGTTCCGTCTGCCAGCCGGCCGCTGACGCCGCCGATCTACCAGACCAATGTCTACGTCTTCGAGGACATGGACACGGTCGAGTCGGTCTGGGAGGGTAAGAAGCCCGGCTTCGTCTACGGACGCTACGGGACGGCCAACCACACCATGCTGGAGGATCTGGTGGCGGCGCTCGAGGGCGCCGAGGCGGCGGTCGCCTGCGCCTCGGGCATGGGCGCGACCACGGCGCTGCTCTTCGGGCTTCTCACGGCGGGCGATCACATCGTGGCGGCGCGCGATCTCTATGGTTCGACCACGGCGTTCCTAGATGACGAGGGGCGCCGGCTCGGCATCGAGACCGTGTTCGTCGACGCCACCGTACCCGCGGCCCTGCTGGCGGCCCTGCGGCCGAATACCCGCGCGGTGTTCGTCGAGTCGCTCTCGAACCCGCTCCTGCGCCTCGTCGACCTCGAAGCGGTGGCGCCGCACCTTGCCGAGCGCGGCATCGAGCTGATCGTGGACTCATCCCTCGCCTCGCCCGCGGTGATGCGTCCGCTCGAGCATGGGGCGACGATTGTCATGCACAGCCTGACCAAGTTCATCTCCGGGCACGGTGATGTCACCGGCGGCATGGTGCTGGGACGCAAAGCGACCATGGATCGCGTCCGCGCCGCGATGATTCGCTCTGGCACGAACCTCGGGCCCTTCGACGCCTGGCTCGCGACCCGCGGGGTCCGGACGCTCTGCGTGCGCGTCGAGCGGCAGTCGGCCAACGCGCTCGCGCTCGCCCGGGCCCGTGAGGCCCACCCGGCCGTGAAGCGCGTGTACTATCCGGGGCTCGACTCCCACCCGCAGAACGCGCTTGCCAGGCGCCTGATGCCGGGTCCGGCCGGCGCGATCCTGTCGGTGGACCTCAAGGGCGGGACGCTGGCCGTCGAGCGCTTCATGCAGCGCTCCCGGCTGATGGAGTTCGCTCCGAGCTTCGCAGACGTGGCGACCACCTGGACGTACCCCGCGCGGACGTCCCACCGGCGCGTGTCCGATGAGACGAAAGCGGAGATGGGCATTGGCGCCGGGCTCATCCGGATCTCCGTCGGCCTCGAGAAGGTCGAGGACCTGATCAGCGACGCGACAGAGGCCCTCGCCTGATGCTGGCGACCGAGCGCGCGACCCTGGTGCAGCCGGTGGTGCTCGATGGCCGGCACGTGCGTCTCGAACCGTTGGGCGGCGGCCATGCCCGGGGCCTGGTCGCCGCCGCGAGCGGTCCGCGCGGGACCTACGCCTTCAGCACGGTGCCGGCGGACGAGCCGTCCATGGCGGGCTACATCGGGGCGGCGCTGCGGGATCAGGAGGCCGGCCGGGCACTGCCCTTCGCGACGGTCGCGAAGGCGACCGGCCGGGTCGTCGGCAGCACGCGCTTCGGCAACATCGAGTTCTGGCCGTGGCCGCCGGGCAGCGCGAACCAGCGCGGCGGGGATGTGCCCGACGCGGTTGAAATCGGCTGGACCTGGCTGGCAGCGGACGTCCAGCGGACGCCGATCAACACCGAGGCGAAGCTGGTGATGCTCGCCCACGCCTTCGAAACGTGGCGGGTCCACCGCGTGAGCCTCATGACCGACGCGCGCAACGAGCGCTCGCGCCGCGCGATCCTGAGGTTGGGCGCGCGCTTCGACGGCGTGATCCGGGCGCAGCGGCCAGGCTCGGACGGGGCGATCCGCGACACCGCGGCGTTCTCTATTCTCGATCACGAATGGCCGACGGCGAAGCAGCAGCTTCAATCACGACTGAACCAGTGAAAGGGGACACTCGCATGGAACTCGGAACGATGAGGCTCAAGGTCGGGCTGGCGGAGATGCTCAAGGGCGGCGTGATCATGGACGTGAC
>JACORX010000447.1 GCA_016179165.1 Candidatus Rokuibacteriota bacterium
AGGCGGAAGCCTATCAGCGTCTCCTCACCGAGTTCGCGTGGACGCAAGAAGAGCTCGGCCAGCGCGTCGGGAAGGATCGCAGCAGCGTGGCCAATTGCCTGCGTCTGCTCAAGCTCCCCGAACAGATACAGGTTGATCTTCGCGCGGGGCGGCTGACCATGGGCCACGCGCGCGCCCTCCTTTCGCTCGCCTCCCCTGCCGAGCAGCTCAAGCTCCGCGAGGAGATCCTCGCCCACTCCTGGTCTGTCCGCGCGACCGAGGAGGGCGTCCAGCGCAAGCAGCGCCAGGCGCCGCGCCGCGCCGGGCGCCGGTCGGCGGAGCTCGCCGCCCTCGAGGATTCGTTGCGGGAGACCCTCGCCACGCGCGTGCGGCTGGTCGGAAGCGAGCGCGCCGGGCGCATCGAGATCACGTACACATCGGCCGAGGATCTTGAGCGCCTGATCGAGGTGATCACCGGCCGCCGCGGCGAGATCGCGTAGACTGAATTCATGGCCGAGCGCATCGTCGTTGGACTCTCGGGAGGAGTCGATTCCTCCGTTGCAGCCGCCATCCTCGTCGAGCAGGGCGTTGATGTGGTGGGCGTCACGCTGCGGGTGTGGCCGTGGCAGCCGGCCACGGAAGCCGCCCAGCGTTTCGGCAGCTGCTGCTCGCCCGCGACCGTGGACGACGCGCGCCAGGTCGCGCGTCGGCTCGGCATCCCCTATTACCTCCTGAACAGTGAGGCGGAGTTCGACCGCACCGTGATCGACGACTTCGCGCGCGAGTACGAGGCGGGCCGGACGCCCGTGCCGTGCACCGTCTGCAACCGGGAGGTCAAGTTCGGCTCGCTGCTCGCGCGCGCCCGCGCCTGGGACGCGGTGGCGGTCGCAACCGGGCACTACGCGCGGATCACGTACGATCCGGCGACGGGTCGTCACCTACTCTGGCGCGGTGTTGACACCGGAAAAGACCAATCGGATTTTCTCTGGCCGCTCTCGCAATCCCAGCTTGGCGCCGCGCGCTTTCCCGTCGGCGACCTCACGAAAGCGGAGGTACGCGACCGCGCGCGAGCGTTGGGACTTGTTACAGCCGACAAGCCGGAGAGCCAGGAGATCTGTTTCATTCCGGACGACGACTATCGAGGCTTTCTCCGTCGTCGAATCCCGCAGGCCTTCAGACCAGGCCCGATCGTGGATGGAGGCGGCCGCGTGCTCGGCCAGCACGAGGGGCTGGCGGCGTTTACGGTTGGCCAGCGCCGCGGCCTCGGGCTCGCGACAGGGCGCACGCTCTACGTCACCGCGCTCGAACCGGCCCGCAACACGGTGGTGGTGGGCGAGGCGCGGGAGGTCGAGGTGGACACGCTTATGGCCGAGCAGGTTAATTGGATCGCCATCGACGGGCTCGAGGGCCCGCTCGACGTAACGGCCCAGATTCGCCACCGCCACGAACCCGCTCCCGCGACCATCAGGCCTTGCGGGCAGGGGGTCGAGGTGCGATTTGAGGCGCCACAGTGGGCGCCGGCCCCGGGTCAATCGGTCGTCTTCTACCAGGGCGACCTCGTCCTGGGCGGCGGCGTTATCGCGGCCCGAAGCCGCGAAGCCGCTTGACAGTTTTCCTCTCGGCATGATACACGTCTAACGTTTGTCCCTTATTTCACAACATCTCGCAGCCGGAGAATTCACGATGCGTCTTGGCTTAGCCTTCGCACGCTCTTGGGCTATCGCATGCGTCCTCGCGGGTCTCGTGCCTGCAGTAGCCTTCGCCTCAGGCGGGGGAGAGAGCGGGCTCATCAGCCTGGACAAATCCCTCATCATCCAGGCCGTCAACTTCCTCATCCTGCTAGTCCTATTGACCAAGCTGCTCTACAAGCCGCTCCTGGCGAAGATGGACGAGCGCACCCAGGCCATCCAGAAGTCGCTAGACGAAGCCCAGGCGGCGCGGGCCGATGCACGGAAGGAGCGGGACGAATTTGCCGCGAAGATCCAGGCCGCGCACGCCGAGGCGCAGGGCATCCGCGCCACGGCCCTCAAGGACGCAGCCGACGAGCAGCGGCGCTTGGTCGACGCGGCGCGGGCCGAGGCGGCCCGCCTCGTCGCCAGCGCGCGGCAGGAAATGGACCAGGACGTCCGCCGCGCGCGCCAGGAGCTTCGCCAGGAGGTTGCCGATCTCGCCATCGCGGTCTCGGAACGGCTCATCAAGAAGAGCCTCAACGATGCCGATCACCGCCGCGTCGTCGACGACGCCATCGCGCGCATGGGCCAGAAGAACTAGCTCCGATGCGCGCCCAGGAGGGGACGGCCCGCCGCTACGCGAAGGCGCTGCACTCCGCGGCTGCCGAAGCCGGGGCAGGGGAGGCTGCGGGCCGTGAGCTCGCCGGCCTTTTCGAGATTCTCCAGGCCAACCGCCAAGCCGTCGACGTGCTCGCGCGGCCGTGGATCAAGCCGGGGGACCGCCGCGCGGCGGCCCTCACGCTCGCCCAGCAGGCGGGGTGCGGCAAGCTCGTCCAGGATTTCGTGGCGCTCGTCGCCGAGCGCGGCCGCCTGGACCATCTGGCGGCCATCGTTGCCGCCTTTCAAGACCTCACGGACGCCGCCCTCGGCCGGGTTCGCGCACAGGTCCGAACGGCCGTGGCGCTGACCGATCCCGAGAAGGACCAGCTCGCCCGGCGCCTCCAGGCTGAGCTCGGCAAGCAGATCATCATCGAGGAAACCGTGGACACGAATCTCCTGGGCGGCTTTGTCGCCCGGGTCGGCAGTCTCATTCTCGACGGCAGTCTCGACGGGCAGCTCGCGCGCATGCGCGAGCGGCTGGTGAGGGGATAGCATGATCAAGGCGGAAGAGATCAGCGAGATCATCAAGCGGCAGCTCCAGGGCTACGAGGCCGAGGTCGACCTCAAGGAAGCCGGCCGCGTCATCGAGGTGGGCGACGGCATCGCCCGCATCTACGGACTTCAGGGCGCCATGGCAGGCGAGCTGCTCCAGTTCCCGGGCGACGTCTACGGCCTTGTCCTGAACCTCGAAGAGGACAACGTCGGTGCCGTGCTGCTCGGCTCCGACATCCTCATCAAGGAAGGCGACACGGTGACGCGCACGAAGCGTATCGCGCAAGTGCCCGTCGGCGAGGCGCTGACCGGCCGCGTCGTCAATGCCCTCGGCCAGCCTGTAGACGGCAAGGGCCCGATCGCGTCCACGGAGTTCCGGCCGCTCGAGCGCTACGCCCCGGGCGTCGTCGACCGGGCCGGCGTCAAGCAGCCGCTCCAGACGGGACTGAAGGCCATCGATGCCATGATCCCGATCGGGCGCGGCCAGCGCGAGCTCATCATCGGCGACCGCGGCACGGGCAAGACCGCCATCGGCGTGGACACGATCATCAACCAGAAGGGCCAGGACGTCTTCTGCTTCTACGTGGCGATCGGCCAGAAGCGCTCCACGGTCGCGCAGGTCGTGAAGGTTCTCGAGGACACGGGCGCCATGGCCTTCACCACGGTCGTCATAGCCTCCGCGTCGGAGCCGGCGGCCCTCCAGTACCTGGCGCCGTACACGGGCTGCGCCATGGCGGAGTTCTTCCGGGACTCGGGCCGCCACGCGCTGTGCATCTACGACGATCTCTCCAAGCACGCCACGGCCTACCGGCAGATGTCGCTGCTGCTCCGCCGGCCGCCGGGACGCGAGGCATACCCGGGCGACGTTTTCTATCTCCACTCGCGGCTTCTCGAGCGCGCGGCCAAGCTCAACGACCAGCTGGGCGGCGGGTCGCTGACGGCGCTGCCGATCATCGAGACGCAGCTGGGAGACGTGTCGGCGTATATCCCGACCAACGTCATCTCCATCACCGACGGCCAGATCTACCTCGAGTCCGACCTCTTCTTTTCAGGCATACGGCCAGCGGTGAACGTCGGGCTTTCGGTCTCGCGTGTCGGCGGCTCAGCCCAGATCAAGGCCATGCGCCAGATCGCCGGGAAGCTGCGCCTCGACCTCGCTCAGTAC
>JACORX010000452.1 GCA_016179165.1 Candidatus Rokuibacteriota bacterium
CCTTGGAGACGTCGTCGAGCGCGATCACGCCACGCCTCCGCTACCCCAAAGTCTGGATGCGGTCCGGCGCGATCGTGAAGGTCACGCGCACCTGGCCCGGCTTGCGGTACGGGGAGCGGTCCCGGCCCAGGTACGTCTTCGAGAGCAGGTTCCAGTATGCCTCGGGAACGGCGGTCATGGTGCGGATCCTCTCTTGACTTCGTCCATGATGGCGAAAGCGTGGCGAACGGACTTCATGCTGATCGTGCCGCCCATGATGGCGCCGATGTCGAGCGTCTCTGCGATCTCCGCGTCCGTCGCGCCCAGGTGGAGGACCTCCTCCACACGGTGCTCGATTCAGTCAAAGCAGTTCTGGACGACCGCGACGCTGAGCGCCGTCAGCTCCTTGTGCTTCTTGCTGAGGGCGCCATCGGCGAACACCCGCCTGCCGACCTCGCCCACGGCCGCGGGCACCTTCATTGGGCTCTTGGCAATGAGGCCGTTGAGCCGCTTGCGCTCCTGGTTCTTCTCGTGGAGATGGATCATGCGCCCTCCTTGGGCGGTACGTCGGTGAGCATCCGGGCGCGGGCCTCGGCCAGCCCGCGCAGGGCCAGCAGCAGCCGCACCACGCACTGCTGGACCAGGGCCGCGTCCTGCGCCGTCGGATCGGCCATCCACGCTCTCGCCCACTCGCGGCTCCCGGCCTTCAAGCCGAGCGTGGGCGACAGCTGCTCCAGGCGGAGCAGCAGGTCGTCGGCCGGCAGCCCCGCCGCCCGCAGCCGGGCGACCACGGCCCCGCGGACCGCGGCGTTCCACATGCCCGTCAGCGCCTCGATCAGCGCCGCGTAGCAGGTCGCGTCGGGCTTCTGCTTGAGGTGCTCGACCACAACCGCCAGCAGCGGATGGACGGCGGGCTCGCCCTCGTCGTCCACGCCGGCGAGCCCGGCCAGCATCGGGTCCCGTCCGGGCTCGGGCAATTGCTCGAGGAGATCGAGGAGCTCGGCCACGGGCACGGGAGGCAGTCCTGCAAGCCGGTCGAGGAGCGGCGCGTCGCCTGCCACGTCAGGACCCCGAGGGCGCCGCGGGCTCCTGCGCGACGGCCAGGTCACGCGCCTGTCCCGCCGGCACGAGGAAGGCCGAGGCAAGCGCCGCCACCGCGACAACGAGACCGACCACGAAGACGCTGCCCACGGCGTGCGCCATCGCGGGCTGCATCTGGCCGAGGACGTCGGCGCCCAGGCCCGCGCGCGTCACCGGGTTGACGATCAGGTCGGGGTGGGCGACAACCTCGCTCAGCCGGGCCTGCAGCGCCACGGGCGCCCCCGCAAGCAGCGCGGAGAGCTCCTGGTGGAGACGCTGGGCCATGACCGAGCCCATCACTGCTACGCCGATGGCGCCGCCGATGGTGCGGAAGAAGCCCGTGACCGACGTCGCCGAGCCGAGCACCGAGCGCAGGACGGCGCTCTGGACCGCGATCAGCATCGGCACGAAGACGAGCCCCATGCCTGCCCCGGCCAGGATCATGTCGCGCATCGCGGCGCCGCGCGTGAGTGACTCGTTCCAGCCCGCCAGGAGGACAAAGGCCAGCGTCAGGAAGAGCATGCCTGCCACCACCACCGAGCTGTAGCCGACGCGTAGCACGAGGCGCGCACCCAGGATGGAGCAAACGACCCAACCGATCACGAACGGCATGAGCACGAATCCCGCCTGGGTCGCGCTGCTGCCGGTCACGGCCTGGAGAAAGAGCGGCACGAACGTGATGGCGCCGAACATGGCCATGCCCGACAGGAAGCCCGTCGCCGCCGCCGCCCGGACCATCGGGATGGCGAAGAGCCCGAGCGGCACCACAGGCTCGACAGCCCGCCGCTCGATCATCACGAAGAAGACCAACAGCACAGCCGAGAACCCAAGCAGCCCCAGCACCGAGGGTCTCCACCACGAGGCGCCGCGCCCGGCCTCGACGAGGCCGATCAGGAGCGCCGAGATGGCCGACGCGAAGACAGCCGTGCCGGCATAGTCGAAGGCCGCGGCGCGCGGCGCGGTCCGCTCGCCGGCCAGCCCCCACCCGATGGCGGCCATGGCGAGGAGACCGAACGGCAGGTTGATGTAGAAGACCGCGCGCCACGACACCGCGTCGGTCAGGAACCCGCCGATGAGCGGGCCCACGAGCGAGGCCACGCCCCAGACGCCCGAGAAGTACCCCTGCATCTTGGCGCGGCGCTCGAGCCCGTAGAGGTCGGCGATGATCGTCATGCCGACCGTGATGAGGGACCCCGCGCCGAGACCCTGGATGGCTCGGAAGGCGACGAGCTGGCCCATGCCCTGGGACAGCCCGGACAGGGCCGAGCCGATGAGGAAGAGGCTCAGGCCCGTGAGATAGACGCGGCGCCGGCCGAGCTGGTCGGCGAGCCGGCCCCAGAGCGGCATGGTCACCGTCGAAGCCAGGAGGAAGCCCGAGAATACCCAGGAATAGATCTGGATGCCGCCCAGGGTCGCGATGACCGTGGGCATGGCCGTGGCCACGACCGTGGACTCCATGGCCGCGAGGAAGACCGATCCCATGACGCCCGCCAGCACCAGCCGGCGCTGTGGCTCCCTGTGCGCAGTCATCAGTGGCCGCCGGTGCAGCCAGCGCACTTGCACAGCGCGCGCAGGGCGGGAAACGGGTAGAGGCTCTCGTGGCCGTCGGACCACGTCACCCGAAGTCCCTCGGGCAGCTTCTTGATGTCCCTCGGCCAGCTCATGGCCGGGGTCATCGCCGTGTCGGCCACACCCTTGCGGACCGGATCGTCGAACCGCAGCCTCTCGAACGGGTAGATGC
>JACORX010000451.1 GCA_016179165.1 Candidatus Rokuibacteriota bacterium
GACGCGGACGGCGAGTGGGCAGCGCCCATGCGGCATCCCGATCACACCGAGCACCGGGGTCTCTGACGTGCCCAGCGAGACGCTTCTCATCATCGGTGGGGGCCCTGCGGGGCTCGAGGCCGCCCGCGGCGCCGCGGACCTGGGCTGCAAGACCAACCTCGTCGAGCGCCTGTCGCGGCTCGGGGGCACGCCGATCTCGGCGAGCTACGCGGCGCTCACCCACGGCATGCGGGACGCCGAGGAGGTCATGGGAGAGATGATCACGGCCGTCTCCGGGGACCCGCTGGTGGACATCCGGGTCAACACCTCGGTGACGGCCTGCCGCGGCGAGGCGGGGGACTTCACGGTGACGCTCACCCGCGACGGCACGGATGAGCCGGTGGCCGCCGGGGCCATCATCGTGGCCACGGGTTTCGACCACTTCGATCCCGGCCGGGCGAACCAGCAGTATGGCTACTACATGTACGACGACGTCCTCGTGCTCCAGGATGTCGAGAAGATGCTGAAGGAGAAGCGCTTCGTCCGGCCGTCCACGGGCAAGCCGCCCGAGCGCGTCTGCTTCATCCAGTGCGTGGGCTCGCGCGACCGCCACATCGGCAACGAGTACTGCTCCAAGGTCTGCTGCGGCATCGCGTCCAAGCAGGCCATCGAGATCCGCCGGCTCCTGCCCGACTGCCGCGTCTTCATCTTCTACATCGACATGCGGATGTACGGCTACTGGGAAAACGAGATCTACTGGCCCGCCCAGGAGACGCACAAGGTCAGCTACATCAAGGGTGTGATCTCCGAGATCGTCATGAAGGGCGACCGTCTCATGATCCGGGGCGAGGACACGACGATGAACCGGCCCATGGAAGTGCCCATGGACATCGTGATCTTGTCGAACGGCATGGAACCCTCCGGCGGCACCAAGGCTATCGCCAAGACCCTCGGGCTCAGGCAGAACACGTACGGTTTCATCGACGTGGCCCACGACACCCTCGATCCCGTCTCGACCTCCGTGCCCGGCGTCTTTGTCGCCGGCGCTGCAGCCGGGCCCAAGGATCTCGACGACACCATGGGCATGGCGGGCGCCGCCACGATGAAGGCCGGGGGCGGCTTCCGGCGCTTGGCGCGCGGCGCCGCGAACAAGGCATGACGGGGCCGGTCGTTGACACCGCCACCGCCCAGGAGTTCATGCGCGAGGCGCTCGCCAAGATCACGCCCTCTGAGCTCGCCGCCATCGCCGCTGAGCTCGATGTCAAGCACCGGCGCGTCCGCGCTCTCCTGGCGCCTGAGCGCGGTCGGCCGCTGAGTGAAGAAGAGCTCAGGGCGCTGCTCCGGAGCGTCTTCGCCACGCGGCGCCGCGTCAAGGGACTGGCCGAGCAGGTGGGCCCGGGGCCCCTGGCCGCGGCGATCCGGGATCTCGTGGCGGCCGGCGGGCCGGTCGAGCAGCGCTTCCAGGAGTTCGTGGACCGGCTCGCGCCCGTGTCCGAGACCATCGGCTACGATCTCGCGAGCGAGTGCCTGCATTACACGGACCCGGCGCGCTACTGGCTCTGGACGCGCTGGGTGTGGGACCCGGCCACCCGCACGGGCGCGCTGCCGCTCGTGACCATGAAGGAATTCGACCTCGACGGGGGAAGCGCGGGCGGCACCTACCTGCGGGTAGGCGAGGCCATGGCGTTCGTCCATGAGACGGGGCAGGCGGCAGGGTTCACGCGCATCGGGAGCGGCGGCTTCGGGGTGGACGTGTATCTCGCCTGCGTGTACGCGGTGTACGTCTTCACGGCCGTCCGGCTGCGGTTGACGCGAGAGTTCAACCGGGCGATCCCGCCGCTGCCCGAACTGTGCCGGCGTCTCCTCGGGGTCCACAAGATGGAGGTGTGACGGTGGCCTACGGACGGCAGGGCCCGAGGATCAAGGAAAAGGCACACGCCCTGGTCGAGGGGATCGACCTTCCGGGGCACTGGAACCGGATGTTCGAAACCCGCGTGATCACCGACTACGATCCGGGGACGCTGGACGAGATCACCGCGCTGCCGGGCGGCGAATCGCTGGACTGGTGCTACCAGTGCGGCAAGTGCGTGGGCGTCTGCCCGGTGGACATCGTGGGCGACTACGGCCCGCGCAAGATCCACCGGGACGTGCTCCGCGGCAGATCGCTGCTGGACGATCCCAACCTCTGGCTTTGCACCACGTGCAGCAACTGCCTCCGCGTCTGCCCAAAGGAAGTGGACATGATCCAGATCATGCCGGCCGCACGCGAGGCGGCGATCAATGCCGGCAAGGACATTCCGGTGGAGCTCCGGAAGGTGTTCGAGGCCACCGACCGCTACGGGAATCCGCTCGGGGAGAACCCGCGGAAGCGCGCGGATTGGGCGAAGGAGGCCGGCGTCCCCGTGCCCATCATGGCCCAGTTGAAGCGGCCCGTGGACGTTCTCTGGTACGTCGGCTCCTATCCCTCCTTCCACCCGCGCGGCATGGACGCGGCGCGGGCGCTGGCGCGGATCTTCCACGCGCTCGGAGTGGACTTCGCCATCCTGGGCGTCGAGGAGAGGGAGGACGGCGATTCCATCCGCCTCGCGGGGGAGAAGGGCCTCTTCGAGAAGCTGGCCGAGGCCAACATCAAGGCCTTCGCGACATACTCGTTCAACCGCCTGGTCGTCTTCGGCCCCCACGAGTACAACGCCTTCAAGAACGAGTACCCAAAGTGCGGCGGCCGGTACCAAGTGCTTCACTACACGCAGTTCCTGGTCGAGCACCTCGTTCGGCTCAGCGCGCTGATGACCCGGACGGTGGAGCGGCAGGTTACGTATCACGACCCGTGCTATCTCACCCGCCACAACGGAGAGTACGAGGCGCCCCGCGCTCTGCTGCGCGCGATCCCCGGCGTCACGCTTGTCGAGATGCCGCGCAGTCGCGAGAACGGCTACTGCTGCGGCGGCGGTGGCGGCGGCATGTGGCTCGATGGGTTCTCGCGGGATTACACCAGCATGCGGCTCTCCGACCGGCGCGTCATCGAGGCCGCCGAGACCGGCGCCCGGACGCTCGGGATCTGCTGCCCCTACGAGGTCTCGCGCTTCGAGGATGCGGTGAAGGCCACGGGCAACGAGGGACGGCTCGACGTGAGGGACATCGCGGAGCTGATCGACCAGGCCATGGGCGGGCCGTCCCGGTGACGTTCCTCGAGCTTCTCCGGGAGCAGTACGCGCTGGTCTTCTCCCGGCCCTGGCCGGTGTTCGGCGCGGCGCTCCTGATCGGGACGCTCAACGTCTTCCTGTTCGCCTACGACCGGCCGTGGACCGCCTCCGACGGGGCCCGGAACTGGGGCGACTGGCTCCTTCTCGGGCTCGGTGTCCTCGATCGTCCGGATCTTATCCAGCCGTGGTTCTACTCGGCCTCGGTCCTCAACCTGGGCGTGCTCGCGGGCGCGCTCGCGGCCGCCCTGCTGTCGCGCGAGTTTGCGGTGCGAGTGGCTCCCGGGGGCGAGCTCTTGAAGGGCGGCGTGGGCGGCCTCTTGATGGGCATGGGCGCGGTCCTGGCCTTCGGCTGCAACGTGGGAGGCTTCTTCAGCGCCACCAGCGCACTGTCGCTCTCCGGCCTGGCGATGATGCTCGGGCTGGGAGTGGGCGCCTGGCTCGGGCTGCGCTACATCCTCTGGGAGGTCGAGCACTGGCCGGCGCTCACCCAGGGCAAGTCGTACACGATGGGCCGGGCTCGTCAGGACGCCACCGGGCTTCAGCCGTGGCTGGGCGGCGCGCTGCTCGTGGCCCTCGTTGTGGCGCTGCCGTATCTCTACGCGCGCTCGGGCTACGGCTCCCAGGCGGGCCTCCTCCTCTTCGGGGTCGCATTCGGCGTGATCTTCCAGCGCTCGCGCTTCTGTCTCGTGCGTGCCTTCCGCGAGCCGTTCATGACGGGGGAGGCCGACCACACCCGCGCCGCGGCCCTGGCCCTCGCGGTGAGCACCATCGGCTTCACCATCCTCAAGGTCACCGACCTCAAGGACAAGAGCGAATGGGTATTCCCCGGGTTCTGGGCGGGCGCGCTCGCGGGCGGGCTCCACTTTGGTCTCGGCATGGTCCTGGCGGGGGGCTGCGGCGCGGGCTCCATCTGGCGGGCCGGGGAGGGGCACGTCAAGCTCTGGTGCGCCGTGGCCATGTTCGCGGTGGGCGCCTCGCTGGCGCGGCTCGTGCTGGTCCAGGCCGGGCTCCTCCAGAAGCTGGGCACGGCCGTTTTCCTGCCCGCCCTCGTCGGCTGGGGGGGCGCGGTGGCCGCCGTCTTGGCGGTGATGGCCGCCTGGTATCTCGCCGCCACGTGGAACGAGCGCAGCCAGAAACTGACTCTCCTCTAGTCATCCGGAGGGCTCACGCCGCATGGACATCGTCGTGCCGGTCAAGATGGTCCCGGACCTCGTGGAGGAGCTGGAGGTCAACGCCGAGGGCACCGACCTCGACCGCTCGGTGATGAAGCTCCGCATCAACGAGTTCGACGAGCATGCGGTCGAGGAGGCGCTCGGGCTCAAGGGCAGGCACGGCGCCCGCGTCACGGTGCTGGCGGTAGACACGGGCGATGTGGACGAGACCCTCTTCACCTGCCTGGCCAAAGGCGCCGACCGCGCGGTCAAGATCACCGGCGACTTCCAGAACGGCGTGTCGAGCCACACCATGGCCGCCGTGCTGGCAAAGGTCATCGCGGGGATGCCGCACGATCTCATCCTGGCCGGAGTGCAGGCGGCCGACGACCGTGACGGCCAGGTCGGCGTTCTCCTGGGAGCGACCATGGGTCTACCCCACGTGAGCGTGGTCACCGGCGTGGAGCCCGCGGGGGACAAGGCCGTGTCGGTGCGCCAGGAGTACGCGGGCGGCCTGGTGGCCGAGCTGGAGGTGGATCTCCCGGCCGTGCTCGGGATCCAGGCGGCGCGCCAGGCGCCCCGCTACGCTCCCGTGTCCAAGGTGCGTCAGATCATGAAGACAGCCAAACTCGAGGCAATCGCCGCCCCCGCGGTGGACGCCGGCGCGGGCTCGACGGTGAGGCGGCTCGCCAAGCCCGAGGTCGCGGGGCGCGCCGAGTTCATCGAGGGCTCCCCCGAGGAAGTGGCGGAGCGCTTGTACGCCATTCTCACCGAGCGCGGACTGGTGAAGTAGCGTCGCGAGGGTGGCCCTGACCTGATTGGCCCACGAGCGATCTACCGGCAGGCAGATTGAAGAAAAAGGAGAGCGGGGTGCTCAACGATGTCGCGGTGGTCCTGGAACACATGGAGGGTGTCCTCGCCGAGGTCTCGTTCGAGATGCTCGCCAAAGGACGCGAGCTGGCCCGGGCGTCGGGCGGGCGGTTGGTCGCGGTGCTGCCCGGCCACGGCGTCAGAAATCTGGTGGACGAGCTCGGCGCGGCCGACGTGGTGACGCTGGTCGAGCACGAGGCCCTGGCCCACTACACCCCCGAGGCCTACGTGCGCGCGCTGGCCGCGGCGCTCACGGCTCTCGAGCCGCGCGCCGCCCTGGTGGCCTCTTCCTCCATGGGGCTCGATCAGGCGGGCGCGCTCAGCGTGAGGCTCGGCTGGCCGCTTTGCGCCTATTGCCGGGATGCCCATCTCGACGGTGACGGGCTCAGCGCGGTGAGCCAGATCTACGGCGGCAAGCTTCTGGCCGAGGCGGTGGTACAGGGTGCGCACGCGATCTGCGCCATGCTTCCGGGCGCGGCCCAGGCCGCCGAGGGGCGCGCGCCGGGCACCCCGGCGGTGGAGATGATCTCGCCGCCGGATCTGGTGGCGCTGCCCGTGCGCTTCAAGCGGCTCATCCGACCTGAAGCCGGCGACGTGGACATCACGCGGGAGAGCGTTCTGGTCAGCGTGGGGCGGGGCATCCAATCGCAGGACAATATCCCGCTGCTGGAGGAGCTGGCCCACGCGCTGGGCGGCGCGCTCAGCGCCTCGCGCCCCATCGTGGACCAGGGCTGGCTGCCGAAGACGCGCCAGGTGGGCAAGTCCGGCCTATCGGTCAAGCCCAAGCTCTACGTGGCCGTCGGCATCAGCGGCGCGCCGGAGCACATCGAGGGCATGCGGGGAGCCGAGCTGATCCTGGCCATCAACACCGACCCCGGCGCCCCCATCTTCGACGTGGCGCACTATGGAGTGGTCTCCGACCTCTTCGACGTGCTGCCGCTTCTCACGGAGAAGATCAAGAGCCGAGCGTGAGCGACCTCGTCACCCCCGCGCGGGAAGTCTTCCGTAACTTCCCCGCCGCGCTGATCTCGCTCTTCTACGGGCTGAGCACCCTCGCCATGGCCGTCGCGCTCTGGGGCCTCTGGCAGCGGGGGCGCAAGTACTGGCGCGGCCGCCCCGCCGACCGGTGGCATGCCCTCGGCCGCCGGCTGCTGAGGGCCGGCGCCGCCGTCGGCAGTCACACGACGCTTGCCAGGCGCAATGTCGGGGTGGGGCTCGCCCACGCGGGGATCTTCTGGGGGTTCGTCGCGCTCTTCGTCGGCACGATCATCATCATGATCGATTACGACGTGGTGAGGCTCGTCAATCCCCAGTGGCGCTTCTGGAAGGGCGCGTTCTATCGCTGGTACTCGTTGATCCTCGACCTGCTCGGCCTGGCCTTCCTGGGCGGGCTCGGCCTCATGATGTGCCGTCGCTGGATCCAGCGGCCTCCGGCGCTCGACTACACGCGACCCGATCGCGAGCCCGGGGCGTACAGTCGGAGCGCTTATACCACCGACGACAGGCTCTTCCTGTGGCTCCTGTTCTGGATAGCCGTCACGGGCTATCTCGTGGAGGGGATGCGCATCGCGGCCGACCGGCCCGCGTTCGAGACCTGGTCGCCCGTTGGCTGGCAGATCGCCGATCTCTTCGACGCGCTGGGTGTCACCCCCGCGGTGAACCGGCTGCACCTCTGGTTCTGGTGGCTTCACGCGCTGCTGGCGCTGGGCTTCATCGCGTATCTGCCGTATTCCAAGGCCATCCACATGGTGCTGGATGGCGTCAACCTCGCCTTCAAGGACGATCTCGCCGGGAAGCGGCTCCCTGCCGTTCCCGAGGCGGCGGCCGTTCCGGGCTACCAGACGCTCGCCGACCTCACGTGGAAGGATCTGCTCGATCTCGACGCCTGCACCAAGTGCGGGCGCTGCCACGTAGCCTGCCCGGCCCGGGCGGCAGGCGCGCCCCTCAGCCCGCGCGATCTCATCCTCGAGCTCAGGGAGCATGCCGAGCATGGGCTCGGGGGGCGGACCTGGCTCCGGGAGCGCCAGGTGCGCCCGGCGGGGCCGGCCATGACAGGCGCGGTGATCCGGGCGGAAACCCTCTGGGCCTGCACGACCTGCCGCGCCTGCATGGATGCCTGTCCGGTGGGCATCGAGCACGTACCGCTCATCGTCCAGATGCGGCGGAGGCTCGTTGCCGACGGCGATCTCGACGCCGGCCTCCAGGGCACGCTGGAAAAGCTCCAGCGCTACGGCAACTCCTTCGGTCAATCAGATCGGAACCGTGCCCGGTGGACCCAGGGCCTCAACTTCAAGATCAAGGACGCGCGGAAGGAGCCGGTGGAGTACCTCTGGTTCGTCGGCGACTATGCGGCCTACGACCCGGCGCTCCAGGGACTGACGCGCGGGGTGGCCCGCGCCTTTCACCGCGCCGGGCTTGATTTCGGCATCCTCTATGAAGGGGAGCGGAACTCGGGCAACGACGTCCGCCGGGCCGGCGAGGAGGGGCTGTTCCAGCTGCTCGCAGAAAAGAATGTTGAGGCGCTGGCCCGAGCCCGGTTCAATGCCATCGTCACGACCGACCCCCACTCGTACAACACGCTCCGGTTCGAGTACCCGGAGCTCGGCGCCGCGTATCGGGTTCGGCATTACACGGAAGTCCTCCTGGACCTCATGCGCTCGGGGCATCTGCCGCTCGAGCGCCGGCTTGGCGGCGTCGCCACCTACCACGATCCGTGCTATCTCTCGCGCTACGCCGAGGTGATGGACGCCCCGCGCGAGATGTTGGTGACGCTCGGACTCAGGCTCGTGGAGATGCGGCGCAACCGGCAGAACAGCTTCTGCTGCGGTGCGGGCGGCGGCCGCATCTGGATGGGGGACACGCGAGTGGCGGGCGTGCCGACGGCGGCCGAGCAGCGCATCGCCGAGGCGCTCGAGAGTCCCGGTATTCGCTCCTTCGTGGTCGCGTGCCCCAAGGACGTGACCATGTATCGCGCCGCCGTCAAGACGGGCGGTTTCGAGGGCCGCATCGAGGTGAAGGAAATTGTCGAGCTGCTCGGAGAAGCCCTCGCCCCTCACCCTGCCCTCTCGATCTCACCATCCGGCCCCCTTCGGGGGGCGGGGGGCGGGAGAGAGAACACCGGCGGCGGCGTCGCGGGCAGGTGAGAGACAAGGACCTCGCGCCATGGCGAAAGAAACCTGGGATCTGTTCGAGGCGCTGCGCGAGCGCATGCGCCGTGGGCTCCCGGAACTGCTCGACTCATGATCTCCGAGTTCGAGCGGGAGATTCGGCTGGTCGCTTTCGACCTCTTGCTCTATTATCCCGAGGACACTCATCCCGAAGCTCCGGAGGCGTGAACCGCCATGGCGACATTCAACAACTGCAATCTCCCCGACGATCTCTACTACCTGGTCGAGAAGCACGTGTGGCTCCGGCGGTCTGGGGAAGGCCCTGTGACGGTTGGCATCAACGACGTGGCGCAGAACCTGGCCGGAACCATCGTGTCGTGCACGACCAAGAGGGCCGGCCGCTCGGTGCCCAAGGGGCAGAGCCTGGCGACCATCGAATCCTCCAAGTGGGTCGGACCGGTGCCGGCCCCGGTGACCGGAGAAATCGTGGAGGTCAACGAGGCCGTGACGAAAGCCCCAGGACTCCTCAACCGGGATCCGTACGGCGAAGGCTGGCTGGTCAGGCTCATGCCGGCCGCGTGGGACGCCGACATGGGGGATCTCGTAACCGGGAGCCAGGGGCTCGATGCCTATCGCGCGTATCTCGAGGCGCAGGGCATCGCGTGCCGCCCCTCGGCCTGAATGTACGCAGGACCGGCAGAACCCAGGGACTGCATGCGCTGCGCTGAAGGGACCGATGGCGGTGCCAACGTTCTCGGTTGACGGCTATGGGTTTCCGGAAGGCCTGTGGTACCAGCGGGAGGAGCATCTCTGGCTCAATCCGTCCGAGCCTGATGGCGCCGGGCGCCGGGAGATCATCGTCGGCGTGGATGCCATAGGTGTTCAGGCGTTGGGCGACGTCGTGTACGTTCAGCTCCTTGACCCGGGACAGTCCGTGCTGCGCGGCCAGGCCATCGGCTCGCTCGAGGCCGAGAAAATGGTGCGGCCGCTGGTGGCGCCCGTGTCGGGCTCCTTGCTCGAGGCCAATGGCGAGATCCTCGCCGCTCCGCGGCTGCTCAACACCGACCCCTACGGGCGCGGCTGGCTGGTGAGGATACGCGCGAGCCGATGGGATGCGGAGTCGCGGGATCTCCTCCGCGGTGCTCCGGCCATAGAGGAGTGGGTCAGAGCCGAGCTCAAAGCGCACGAGGAGGAGCGGTCATGACGGCGGTTTCGTCCCCGTCGCCTGCCGCTGCGCGTCGCGCCGCCACGATCCACTTCTACGCGCCGGGGCTCAAGCGCTACCGCACCTCCGAGTACCCGGATCAGGAGGCGGGGCGCTTCGTCTCCGTCTCCGTGACCGGCGACGGATGCGCGCTCCAGTGTGATCACTGCCAGTCCAAGGTGCTGGAGGGCATGCTGACCCTCGGGGCGGCGAGCCTCTATGACAGGGCCTCCGGCCTCAAGGAGCGCGGCGCCCGCGGCATTGTCGTTTCGGGCGGGTGTGACAGGCGGGGCCGCGTCCCGCTGCTCAGCCACATCCCCGATCTCAAGCGCATCCGCAGCGAGCTGGGGCTGCTGGTCCGCGTCCACCCGGGCGTTCCCGACGAGGAGACGGCGGCGGCGCTGGGGGACGTGGGGGTGGACGGCGCCATGCTCGACATCATCGGGGCAGAGGAGACCATCCGGGAGGTCTATCACCTGGAGTGCGGCATCGAAGAATACGAGGCGGCGCTGGAGCGCCTCGATCGCCACGGGGTACCGATCGTCCCGCACATCATCCTCGGCCTTCACTACGGCCGGATGCTCGGCGAGTGGAGAGCGCTCGAGATGATTGCCCGCCACCGGCCCAAGCTGCTCGTGCTCGTCATTCTGATGCCGCTCACCGGCACCCCGATGAAGGGCGTGACGCCGCCCTCCGTGAAGGAAATCGGCGCCTTCTTCGAGACGGCCCGGCGGGCGTTGCCCGAGACGCCCATCATGCTGGGCTGCGCCCGCCCCATCGGCCCCGTCAAGGCCCTCATCGACCGCCGTGCCGTCGAGGCCGGGCTCGACGGCATCGCGTTTCCGGCCGAGGGCATCGTGGCCTTCGCGCGCGCCCGCGGCCTCGTGCCGCGCTTCCACGACGCCTGCTGCGGCGTCAACTGGTAGGGGGAATCCGGTGGAAAGAGTCGACCCCCGCGCCCAGGCTCCCGGCCGATCCAAGAAGACCAAGCTCGAGCTGCTGGAGCACGTCGAGCAGACGCTGCCGAGCCCCGACTACATCCGCGTCAGCGTGGCGGCGGCCATGACCATAGGGCTCAGACCGCGGGCCTTCTACCGCAACGCTACCTGCGACTGCGTCAACCTGCTGCTGAATTATCCGGAGGGCTGCTACGCCAACTGCACGTACTGCGGGCTCGCGCGCGAGCGGCCGGGGCTCGCCCAGGGC
>JACORX010000046.1 GCA_016179165.1 Candidatus Rokuibacteriota bacterium
ACCAGCGACTCGGCGAAGTTGAGGCACTTCTCGTAGGCCGCGGGCGTGTCGACGAGAAACTCCTCGATGTCCGGAGAAAAGAGATCCCGAACAACGCGGAAGGTCAGGTCCATCTCCGCGTGCAGGAGCGACGGCGCGGGTGCCGACTCGAAGCGGCTCTGCACCTGGTCCCACAACCGCGTCAGGAACTGGATGTCGGCGGTCAGCTCCTCGGCAGGCTTGCCTTCGGCGACCGTGCGGACGATGAACCCGCCGGGCGGCGGGGGCAGACCCTTGACGATCCCCCGCAGGCGGTCGCGCTCCGCGTCGTCCCGGATGCGGCGCGAGACGCCGACGTGGCCGCTCTGCGGCATATAGACGATGTAGCGCCCGGGGATGGAAACGAAAGAAGTGATCCGGGCACCCTTCGTGCCGAGCGATTCCTTGGAGACCTGGACGAGCACTTCCTGGCCCTTCCGCAGGACCTCCTCGATGGGCGCCACGGCGTCACGCCTGTGCTCGGGCTCGCCCTCTCGCTCGCCGTCACCGTCGTCGAGATCGGGCACGTCCTCATCGGCGTCGGGTGGAATTGCGCCGGGATTCTCGCCGCGGTCCGCCGTGTAGTCGCCGGCGTAGAGGAAGGCGTCCTTCTGGAGGCCGATGTCCACGAACGCGGCCTGCATACCGGGCAGGACGTTGGTGACCACGCCCTTGTAGATGTTGCCGACGATGGAGCGGCGGCCGGCGCGCTCCACGTACAGCTCGACGAGCTGCGGTCCATCCTGCACGGCGAGACGCGTTTCCGTCACGCCGGCGTTGACAACGATACGCTTTCCCACGGTAGCAGTCCCCAGTTCGGAGGCGTGAGCCCCCGGTGCACGACAGGAGGCCCGCCAGAGGCGGACCCGGTTACTGGAACTGCCGCATTCGAACCGAGAGGAGGAGCCCCAGCGCCATGAACGACACGACCATGGACGATCCGCCGTAGCTCATGAGCGGGAGCGGGATGCCCACGACGGGCAACAGCCCCGTTACCATGCCCAGGTTGATGAGCGTTTGGGCGGCGAACAGGGCCGTAACGCCCAGGGCGATGATGCGCCCCCGGGCCTCCCGCGTGCCGACGGCGATCTCGAAGCCCCGCACGATCAGGACCCCGTACGCCAGAATCAGCACCAGACAGCCGACGAACCCCCACGTCTCGGCAAATACGGCAAAAATGAAATCCGTGTGGCGCTCCGGAAGAAAGGCCAGCCGGCTCTGCGTCGCACCGCTGATGCCCTTGCCCAGGAGTTGGCCGGAACCAATGGCGATTTTCGCCTGAATCACATTGTACGCCGCCCCGAGTGGATCCCGGAACGGATCGAGGTACACGAAGAGCCGGTCCCGCTGGTACGGCTTCAGCGCGAGCCAGGCCAGCGGCATGAGGGCGACGCCCGCCGCCGCCAGCGCGCCCAGGATCCGCAGCCGCACGCCGACGCCGAGCAGCACGGCTCCCAGCACCGGCAGCAGCACGAGCGCCGTCCCGAGGTCCGGCTGGCGGACGACCAGCGCGAAGGGAACCGCGATGAGGGCGATGATCCACCCGAGTGTTCCCCGAGAAGTCTGCTGGGGCGCGCGGCGCCACGTCAGCGCCCAGGCGAGCGTCAGGATGAAGATTACCTTGAAGAGCTCGGAGGGCTGGAACGTGAGCGGCCCGAGGTGGATCCAGCGCCGCGCTCCCGAGACCGTGCGCCCGAGCACGAACACCGTCACGAGCAAGCCCACGCCGAGGAGGTACAGAGCCGGTGCGGCCCTGACGAGGCTCCGGTAGTCGAACGTCACGACCGCGAGGAGGGCCATTGCGCCCACGCCCACCCACATGAGCTGGCGCCAGGCGAGTCCTGAGCCGCCGCGCCCGAGCCCGAGGCTCGACAGACACACGAGGCCCAGCAGGACGATCGCGAACGCGGCGCCCAGCAGCGGCCAGTCCACGTTCTTCAGGAGCCGGCGGTCCACCCGTAACATCAGCCGTCCCCGCCGAGCGAGACCATCGCGACCTTTTCGAGGAAGATTGCCTGGTAGACCTGCCGCGCGATGGGTGCCGCCACCTGGCCGCCCTTGCCGCCTCGCTCCACCAGGACGACCACGACCACCTCGGCGTCGTGCGCGGGCGCGAAGGAGGCAAACCAGGCGTGGTCCTGCCCCTTGGCGCTGCTGCTCTTGGCCACGGTCTGCGCCGTGCCGGTCTTGCCCGCGACGTCCACGCCGGGGATGCGCGCGGCGGCGCCCGTGCCGCCTTCGTTGACCACGCCCGACAGCGCCTGGCGCAGGAAGGCCCATACCACCGGTGAGAGGTCCACGCGCCCCGTCATCTTGCTTGAGGAGGAATAGGCGAACGTCCCGTCCACGCGCTCCACGCGCTGGACGAGTCGCGGGCGCCAGAGGACGCCGCCGTTGGCGACGGCCGCCATCATCCGGGCCACCTGCATCGGCGTCACGAGCAGCTGCCCTTGGCCGATGGACATGTTGACGGTGTCGCCCGCCTGCCAGCCTCGGCCGTCGCCGCGGCGCCGACCGTCAAGGAACGGGACCAGCCCGGGCCTCTCGCCGCCCAGGTCTACGCCCGTCGGCGCCCCCAGCCCGAAGTCCAGGGCGTAGCGGGCGATGGCCGCCGGCCCGACCTTGAGGCCCGACTGGTAAAAGAAGATGTTGCAGGATTGCACGAGCGCAGCGCGCGTGTCGACGTGACCGTGACCGCCTTCCTTCCAGTCCTTGAAGGTCCACCGGCCCAGGTGGAACTCACCGTTGCAGTACGTCCGGTCCATGGGCGTCAGCGAGCCCTCCTGCAGTCCCGCCGCCGCGACGATGACCTTGAAGACGGACCCGGGAGCGTACTGGCTCTGCAGCGCCCGGTTCATCAGCGGCGTGAGCGGGTCACGGACAACCTTGAGCCAGTCTTCCTTCTCGAGGTTCCCAGTGAGGCGATCGAGCGCGAACGCGGGGCTCGATGTCAGGGCGAGAACATCGCCGTTGCGCGGATCCATGACGACCACGGCGCCCGCACGCCCCGCCATGGCCCGCTCCGCCGCCTCCTGGATCCGCCGGTCCACCGTGGTGATGACCTGGGCGCCCGGGTCGGGCTCCTCCCGCCGCATGACCTGCACGGGGCGGCCGAGGGCATCCACCTCGATGCGCTCGCCGCCGTCGCGGCCGCGCAGGTACTCGTCGAGCATCCGCTCGAGCCCGCTCTGGCCGATCATGTCGCCGCGCCGGTAGCGCCCCTGCTTCATCTGCTCGTCGCTCACCTCCCGGACGTAGCCGAGGAGGTGCGCGGCGAACGTGCTCGTGGGGTAGACGCGCTGGGGCTCGACCTCGACAACGACACCGGGCAGCTCGAGCTTGCGCTCCTCGACCTTGGTGACTTCCTCGAGGGTGAGCCCGCGCCGCACGCGCACGGGCCGGAAGGACTCGGGCGGGACGCGCTCGAGCGCCTCCTCGAGCTCGCGCATGGGAATCTTGAGCAGCACCGACAACCTCGCCAGAACCGTGTCGCGGTCGTCCATCTCCCGCGGGATGAGCGACAGGGTGAATGCGGGACGGTTGTCGACGAGAGCGAGACCGTTCCGGTCAAAGAGGATGCCACGCGGGGCCGCGACGGGACGGATCCGGATGCGGTTCTTCTCGGACAGCTCCTGGAGCTTGCCGCCCTCGAGCACCTGGAGGTACCAGAGCTGGCCCAGCAGCCCGACGAAGGCGACGGCGACCGCGGCGGCCAGCGAGAGGACACGACGCCGCCACGCCTCCCGGCGCGCCGTGGACTCGCCGGCTAGGTCCACGTGTGCCTGCCGCGCAGCGTCTGCGCCAGCTCGACAGCGAGCACGCAGGCCGCGCCGAGGAAACCGTTGTAGAGGGCCTGCGGCAGGATCACGTGGGCGAGAAGCTCGCCGATCGAGGCCGGGAAGTGGAGAAGCTGCAGCAGTCCGAACCGCACGAGTCCTTCGGCGACGGTCAGGAGCACGAGGCCGGGGATCTGCACCAGCGGGTGGCCGACCCAGAGCCTTCCGGGCAAGAGGCCCATCGCGAAGCCCGCCAGCGCGCGGGAGAGCGCCTGCACGCCCAGGAGACCGCCGCCCGTCACGTCCTGGAGGAGCCCGGCCGCGAACCCGACGAGGCAGCCAGCCTCCGGCCCGCGACGAAGCGCGATGAACGCGGTCAGGATAAGCGGCAGATCCGGGGTGACACCACCCACGCTCCACGACGGCACGACGCTCGACTGAGCGAGGCTGCCGCCGAAAACCATCAGCAGGAGGGAGAGGCGCATCCCTCAGCCGTCCGGGGTGAAGAGGCCGGCGATGTCCTGCGTCGACTGGCCCGTGAGCAGCAACACTTCCTCGACCCTTGCTGCGTCCACGGCCGGCGCCAGCACCGCGAAGTGGAAGAGCGCCGAGCCCTTGTCCTCGATCGCGGTCACGCGCCCGACCGGGATCCCCTTCGGGAAGAGCGTGCCCAGGCCCGAGGTGACAATGAGATCGCCCGGGACGACCCCGGCGCCGTCGCGCGCCATGAACTTGAAGCGCACGCCCCCGCCCGGCTCACCCTCGACGAGGCCGGGCGTGCGGGTGCGCTGGACGACGGCGCCCACGGTCGAGGCCGGATCGTTGAGGAGCTGGACGATCGAGGCGCCGGATCTCACCTGGGCTACCCGGCCGACCAGACCCGCGGGGACGATGACGGGCATCTGCTGGGCAACACCGTCGGCGCGGCCGCGGTTGACCGTCAGCGACCGCGCCCAGCCGCCACCCTCGCGGCCGATGATCTCGCCGGTCAGGGTCGCCAGCGGCATCCGATCGCGCAGCGCGAGCAGCCGGCGAAGCCGGAGGTTTTCCTGGTCGGTCTCGCGAACCTGCAGCGACTGGACGCGCAAGCGCTCGTTGTCGGCGCGCAGGGCCATGTTCTCGCTTTGCACGGTCTTCCAGTCCGTGAAGGTGTGCCAGGCGGTGAGGGCGCCGCGGTGGGCGTTGGCGAGCAGGCTCTGGACCGGGGTAATCGCCAGCGCGACAAGGTCGGCGGCCCGCGTCGGTCCCCCGCCCCGCGTCTGGACCGTCAGCAGGAACAGGGACGTCAGCAGCACCGCGAGGAGCAGCGCGTATCTGCGAAATCTCACCGACACCACCTGCGTCAGCGATCTCCCGACCAGCCGCCCGCGGCAAGCGGGCTAGGCGGGGATCGCGACCTTCTTGAGGAGCTCCAACTCGTCGAGGACCTTGCCGGTGCCGAGCGCGACGCACAACAGCGGGTCATCGCCTACGGTGATCGGCAGGTCCGTTTCCTGTCGCAGCAGGAGGTCGAGACCGCGCAAGAGCGCCCCTCCCCCCGTGAGCACGATGCCTTTGTCCACGATGTCGGCGGCGAGCTCGGGCGGCGTCCGCTCGAGGCAGGTGCGCACCGTGTCCACGATCGACATGACGGGCTCCCGCAGCGCCTCGCGAATTTCCTCGTCGGTAACGACGATGGTCTTCGGGATGCCGTCGATAAGGTCGCGGCCCTTGACCTCCATGGTGGCGCGCTCGCCCGCCATCGGGTAGGCCGACCCGAGCTTGATCTTGATCTCCTCCGCGCGACGCTCGCCGACGAGAAGGTTGTAGTGCTTCTTGATGTACTGCACGATCGCTTCGTCCATCTCGTCTCCGGCGATACGCACGGACTTCGAAATCACGATGCCGGACAGCGAGATGACGGCGACTTCGGTCGTGCCGCCGCCCATGTCCACGATCATGTTGCCGCCGGGCTCCTGGATCGGCAGCCCCGCGCCGATCGCGGCGGCCATCGGCTCCTCGATCAGGTAGACCTCGCGCGCCCCCGCCTGCATCGCCGAATCCCGGACCGCGCGCTTCTCGACCTGCGTGATGCCCGACGGCACGCCGATGACGATGCGCGGGTGCACGAGCGTGCGCCGCCGGTGCACCTTGCTGATGAAATAGTGGAGCATCTTCTCCGTCACGTCGAAGTCGGCGATGACCCCGTCCTTGAGCGGGCGGATGGCCAGGATGTTGCCGGGCGTGCGCCCCATCATCGCCTTGGCTTCGTGCCCCACGGCGAGCACCGAGTGATCCGCCTGGTGGATGGCGACGATCGAGGGCTCGTTCATGACGATGCCCTCGCCGCGGACATACACGAGGGTGTTCGCCGTGCCCAGGTCGATGGCGAGGTCGTTGGAGAAGAGACCGGCGAGGAAACTCAGCAACATGGCGGTGCGCTCCCATCTAGCAGCAACAGGCTCGATCAAAACCCAACGGCTTGGTGAGTCTAACACCTCCGGGCGAGCGCCTACAAGGTTCCTTCAGTCTTTCCGGGAGGATGGCGGGCACGTACCGGGCCGGCGCTGGGCCCCTTCTGGCCCGGTACCGCAAGCCGTAATCTTTTCGCCTATTTGAGTCCGAGAACCCCCGTCGGGCCCGGCTGACAGCGCGGGCCCGGTCGTCGACCACAGCAGGCGCACGGAAAATGTGTCAACATGACGCGATCCTCACGAGCATGGACGATATCGAGGTCTGGTTCGACAAGGGCGTGACGGACGGCCTGCCCGTCGTGCCGCCCACGCGCGAGCGCGTTGAGCGGATGCTCGCGGGGACGGCGCTGGATCGGGCGGAGCTCGTGGGCGAGGTCGCGCCCAACTACGGCCGCGCGACGGTCGAAAAGGTTGCCGCAACCGCTGTGATGGCGGGCTGCCGCCCCGAGTACCTGCCGGTCGTGCTGGCGGCGGTCGAGGCCGCATGCGACCCCGCCTTCAACCTGCACGGCGTGTCCACGTCCACACACTTCTCGGCGCCGCTCATCGTGGTGAACGGGCCGATCCGCGAGCGCGTCGGGCTCAACTGCTCCTTCGGCGTGTTCGGACCGGGCTACCGCGCCAACGCCACCATCGGCCGCGCGCTGCGCCTGGTCATGATCAACCTGGGCGGCGCCAAGCCGGGCGAGATCTCGATGGCGACCTTCGGCCACCCGGGGCGCTACACGTACTGCATCGGAGAATACGAGGAGGCAAGCCCCTGGCCGCCGTACCACGTCGAGCGGGGATTCGGGCCGGAGGAGAGCACGGTGACCGTGTTCGCCGGAGAGGCGCCGCACGGCATCTCGGACCATGCGAGCCGCACCCCCAGGAGCCTCGCCGGCTCCCTCGGCTGGTCCATGTGCGGGCTGTGGAACATCAAGCACTTTCCTCTCTACTCGCACACCATGCTGGTCGTCGGCCCCGAGCACGCCCGCACCTTCGGCGACGGCGGGTGGAGCAAGGCGGATCTCAAGCGACACCTCTTCGAGACCGTGCGCGTGCCCTACCGTACGCTGCTGCCGGACACGGAGAACGGCGAGGGTACCAACGTGCGCTTCAGCAAGGGTCGCGAGCCGGGCTCGGAGGAGCTCATACCAAAGGTCCCCTCGGCCGACGAGATCCACG